>CAIVGO010000840.1 GCA_903905445.1 uncultured Bacteroidota bacterium | reverse complement strand
GGAGCATCTCCTTTAAATTGCTGTAAAAACTTCCTCCGCTAGCGCGGGGTTCTACCCCGTGTACCGATCATTCGGGCTCTGCCCGAGTCAAGAAAAGATCACAATATTTTGATTTGATATAAATTATATATTATGATAATCAAGGTTATATGAAAGCCTGCAATGTTGCGGGTATAACCCGAAGGATTGGAACACGGGGTGGAACCCCGCGCTAGCGAGGGTGTACCGATCATTCGGGCTCTGCCCGAGTCAAGAAATACTTGCAACTTGAAGATTATTAATTAATTGTGTATTTATAAAAACTTAATACTTTATTGGCCTGCAATGTTGCGGGTAGAACCCGAAGGATTGGAACACGGGGTGGAACCCCGTGCTAGCGAGGAAGTAATAAACCCTACATCCTTAAATCCTCCACTTTCACCCCAGGATATTTCTTTACATCAAACGTAAACTCCCCAGCCCCAAGTGGTTTGTTGGTTGTCAACTTGGTAATCACAAAACTATAACGAGAGCCATCTTTTGCAAAGGCTTTAATGGATTTCATTTCATTGGTTTTTTCGTCGATGCTGATGCGCAACTTGGAATATTCCGAACCTTTGTCTTTCGGTTTAAACTCAATTTGGGTCATTAATTTGCCGCCCTCTGTAATTTTATCCGTCACAGCATACAGGTAATCGCCTTTCTGGTAGCGTTTCAGCAAATCTTTGGGAGTCAGAAAACCATTGTCGGTTCCTGCCGGGTCTGCATTATTTATTTGCACTTCATTGTTGCTTTTCAGATACACCCAGGTCGTTTTACCATCGCTTACGATCACCTGTTGGTCCATTTCAAGTCGAAACTTATCGCCTTCCTGGCTGATGCGGCCTTTTTGCACTTGTTTGGGTTGGGCGGGTACTTCGATGGTCAGTGAAAAACTGGCATCGATCGTTTTGTATCCTTCGTATTTTTTGCGGATTTTATCGAGTATTTTCTTGGCTTCCGGGTCGCTTTTTTCGGCAGGTGCGGGCGATTGCGCGTTCAAATTTTGGAAGGCCAAAAGGCAAAATAGGGCAAAAAGTAATTTTTTCATGCGTATTTAGTTCGTTTGGGCATCAAAACGCAGAAACCCGATGTAAAGTTGTACACCGAATAGATAATGAAATGCTAAAAAAGGAAGTTTAGTTGCTGGCAGGGAAATTGGCCATGGCATCTTCAAGCATGGGCATCAGGTCGTTCAGGATCGTCAGGTTGATTTTGGCGATGCTGGTGGCAAATTGATCGGCATCCCCCAGTTTGGTGTTCACCGCGTTGGTATAGTTTGCTTGTTGCAAAATGCACAAATGCTTGATGGCTTTGAATTGGTACAGATCACAGAAATCGATAATGGCATCCAACGTTTGGATGGTTCTGTTTTCCTGAATATTGGAATAAATTGTTTTTTCTAAGGCTTTATAGGCCGTATTGATCCGATAACCCAGTTGTTTGCTGTTTTTCAGCTTGTAACTGTTGGTGATTTTGATCGGATTTAGTTCAATAATGCCTTCATAGGGAAGGTGTTGTGCGGCAGGTACGTACGATTCCCAGGAATTATCCCAATACCGCCCGGCAATGGATGCAGAATAGTATTGCAATTCATCCCGCAGTTGCAGCGTGAGGTTTTGCAATTGTTCGTGCGCGATGGGTAATTCGGCGATCGGGCTTACGTTTTCACTGCTTTCGAGCCACAAAACGAATTCTTTAAACATATAAAAAATACGCTGGCTGTTCATGGGTGGATAGAACCGGATGCCCATGTCGTCGTTGGTACCTTCCTGAATGATTTCGATGCGAACATTTGGGATGCCCTTGAAGTTGTGCAGGTAAGCCTCGAAAGAGATAAAGTATTGGCGAATGATATAGTGTAACTTCTTAGGAATGCCCCGCAATAGGTACAATGGGCTGCTATTGGGCGAGTCTGTTTCCTTTAAACGGGTCAACAGCGCATATTCAATGGTTTTTTGAATGTATGCGCGGTTGGTAAGCCGGGATTTGAAACTAAAGGAACACTGCGGGTATTGCGCCAGCATTTCGGTGATCTCGTCGCTGGCTTTATTGGAAATCGCTAAAACTGGCGTTTCGATGCCTGCTTGCTTCAAAAATGCCAAAACATTCGTGCCTTGTTTGCCATAAGGCATATTTGCGAGCGCCAAATCAATGTTGGAAACGGAAATTTTACACAAAATCAGATCAAGGATGATCATGTCAAATGTATGCATAGTGAGCAGTTCCACCGCAGCATCTGCTGAGTGGGCCTGTTTTACTTCGTAACCTTCGGATATTAAATTTTCTGTTAATACTTCCCGAAAGTTCGTTTCATCATCTATGACTAAAATGCTAAACATTTGATGGTGTGTGTGTACTAAAAATACACCAAGAATCATACCAGATTTTACTTATATTAAAAAATGCGGATGTTTATTTGAGAATACGGAGGTTTTTTTATGATACAAGGTATTATTTGCTTTCTTTTTTTTATCTTTCTGAACACAACTGAACTTTTTATCACATTATCCTGTTTTATCCTCAACTTTGTGTTCAAGATTTGAACATTAATCTTATTTTACTCAATATGACCAAAAAAAAGCAAAAAAGCAGTAGAAAGCTCACTGCACAAGACCTCCAGATTGCCATTTTAAAATTGTTGCTCGCCAATCCCAAAAAACAGTACGCGCCTCGTCAGATTATTGACCAATTGGGCATCGAAAACAACAAAGATTCGGTAGATCATGCCCTCAACCAACTGGTACAAACCGGTTCGGTGATGGAATCCAGCCTTCAAAAATATGGTATCGTGTTGCAACGACTCATTCAGGTTAGTGATGAACCTGAAGAGCCGATTGAACCTAAACCTTTGAGACCTCGTCCCAAAAGGAATGCCACGGAATCTCCTGAAAAAGAAGCAGATGTACAGCCCTTTGACCTCGATCGGGTCCCCCGCGCCATTGAAAAACCACGGCGCACCACCGATAAGGCCCGAAAAGTGATCCAAGGCCGGGTGGATATGACCCGCACGGGCGCAGCCTACATCGTCAGCGAATTACAGGATACCGATATTTACGTGCCGAATAAATATGTGAACGGCGCTTTGCACGGCGATACCGTGGAAGTACTGCTGTTCCCTGCGCCTCCGCGGGTGAATCAGCGCAGAGGACAATCGGTGCGCAAACCGGAAGGCGAAATTTTACGGGTACTCAAACGCGCCAACGAGTTTTTTATCGGAACCATCCGCCTGAACCGCAAATACGCGCTGTTCTACCCCGACAATCCGAACATGCCCATTGATGTGTACATTCCTTTGGAGCAAATCAGTACCGCCAAAGACAATGATAAAGTCGTTATTAAAATTACCGATTGGCAGGAAGGCAATGGCCGTGTACCCATGGGCGCGGTCACTGAAGTGCTGGGCGTCGTAGGTGGAAACGATTTTGAGATGAAAAAAATCCTGGTAAATGCCGGATTTGAACTGTCGCACTCCGAAGAATCTATGCGGGAAGCCGATTCCATTCCTGAAACGGTGCCTGATCAGGAAATTGAACGCAGACGGGATTTCCGCGATGTGCTCACGTTTACCATCGACCCGGAAGATGCCAAAGACTTTGATGATGCCTTGAGTATCCAGGAGTTGGAAAGCGGAAACTTGGAAATCGGGATCCATATTGCCGATGTGACGCATTATTTGAAACCGGATTCGCCGATGGATAAAGAAGCGTATCAACGCAGTACGTCGGTGTATCTGGTAGATCGCGTGAACCCGATGTTACCCGAAAAACTATCGAACAACCTGTGTTCGTTGGTGCCACATCAGGACCGTCTGACGTTTTCCGCTGTGTTTGAATTTGACAAAAAAGACCAATTGGTGGGCCGCTGGTTTGGCAAAACGGTAATTCACTCTGCCAAACGTTTTAGTTATGAAGAGGCACAAACGGTATTGGATGGATTTGCGGCAGAAACCGTAACCGAACTCGAAATTTTTCCAAAATTAGAATGGGCGCTTAAAACCATGGACCGTATTGCCAAAAAAATGCGCAAGGAACGGACCAAAAATGGTGCAATCGGCTTCGAAACCGATGAAGTGCGTTTCAAACTGGCACCCGACGGTACGCCCTTGGAGGCTTATGTGAAAGAACGTCGGGATACCAACCTGTTGATCGAAGATTATATGTTGCTGGCCAACAAGGAAGTAGCCTGGTTTGTGGATCAAAAAGCCCAAAGTGCGCAGGAAATTCCGTTCATTTACCGGATACACGATTTGCCGGACATGATGAAAGTGGCAGATTTTGCCCGTTTTGCCCTTGAATTGGGGGTAAAACTGAAGGTAGATACGCCCAAACAATTAGCGCACTCATTTAATGAATTGATGATTAAATCGCGCACCGACGAACGCTTGAAACTGCTGGAGCCTTTGGCGATTCGTACAATGGCCAAAGCGGTGTATTCGGCCCAAAACATCGGGCATTTTGGCTTGGGATTCACCCATTACAGCCATTTTACCTCTCCGATTCGGCGTTATTCGGATGTGTTGGCGCACCGTATTTTGGAAAGAAACCTGGACGGAAAGGTGTACCGGGTCGATAAATCCAAACTGGAAGAACAATGCAAACACATCAGCAACATGGAGCGCAAAGCCGCCGATGCAGAGCGTGAAAGCATTAAGTACAAGCAGGTTGAATTTATCAAGCAACACGTTGGGGAAGTGATGACCGGCGTGGTGAGCGGCATGGTAGACCGTGGGTTTTTTGTAGAATTACCGGGATCGCGTGCCGAGGGCATGGTCGAATTCAAATACTTAGCAGAAGATTACACCTTAGAAGATGGCAATTTGCGTGCGCGTGCGCGGCGATCTGGCCATACCATTAAAATAGGGGATAAAGTAGAGGTGCGCATTATTGCGGCCGATGTGCAAAAACGACAGATTGAGATGGAACTTGCTCAATAAACAGGGCAAATTTGATTTTAAATCTTAAATCAAACTAAAAAATAACTCCGCTCCGGGATATCCCGGCAGCGGAGTTTGTGTTCTCATGGTATGCTTCTTTGATTAAAAACGGCCGAATGCGTGGATTAAAGTACCAAATCGGTTCTGGTATGGCCGTGTGTGTAAGTGCCTGTTTTTGGGAAAAGTGCTGGTTTGTTTCTTGTTATCTTTGAAACGCAGCGCACTTAAATTGGTAACGGATTTGCAGCATTTTTTAACAAAATATTAAGGTTAGGCTTTTTTGTGTAATTATTGCTTTTCTTTGGGCCGCCCAAAATAAATTGGGATTTTGCATCTATACCCATTTAAAAAGTATAAAAAATGAATAATCGCCGCAGTTTTATTCGTCAAACGGCTACGATGTTGGGCGCTTTTGCTTTGCATCAAAATTTGTTGGAAGCCTTTCCATTACAAAGTGCATCTCTGCAACCCAACTTAGGCCCCGATGAAGATTTTTGGCGGCAAATTCGGGCGGCATATGCTGCATCACCGAACATCACCAACCTCAACAACGGCGGGGTGAGTCCGACGCCCCGCGCTACCATGGATGCGCTCGATTACTATAATCGGATGTGCAGCGAAGCACCTTCTCATTATATGTGGCGGATCCTGGATGCCGAACGGGAACCCCTGCGTGCGCATTTAGCTCAATTGGCCGGGGTATCATCCTCAGAAATTGCCATCAACCGCAATGCTACCGAATCGCTGAATACCATTATTTTTGGCTTGAATTTGAAAGCCGGGGATGAAATTGTATTGTCAAAATATGATTATCCAAATATGATCAATGCCTGGAAACAACGGGCCATGCGCGATGGGGTTAAATTGGTGTGGGTGGATCTTGACCTGCCTTCTACCGATGAAACGTACTTGGTTAAAGCATTTACCGAAAAGTTTACGGATAAAACCAAACTGGTTCATATTACGCACATTATCAACTGGAATGGACAAATTTTGCCTGCGGCTAAAATTGCGGATGTCGCGCATGCCCGCAACATTGAGGTTTTGGTGGATGGAGCCCATTCGTTTGCCTTGTTAGACTATAAAATACCCGATTTGCACTGCGATTACTGGGGCACCAGTTTGCATAAATGGCTTTGTGCGCCGTATGGAACGGGCTTGATGTGGATTAAAAAAGAAAAAATACCGGGTATTATGCCCCTTTTAGGCAATGATAAACCGGATGGCGATAACATCCGAAAATTTGAATCGCTGGGCACCCGCAGTTTTCCCACCGAAATGGCCATTGGTTACTCCCTCGATTTGCACAACCTGATCGGGACTGAACGCAAACAAAAACGGCTACATGCGCTCAAAAATTACTGGATGCAGCAAGTGAAAGACGTAAAAGGGATTCAGTTTTATACACCCATGGATTACGCCTGGGGCTGCGCGATTGGTACATTTGGGCTCGCCGGGAAAAAACCGGGCGAAATTGCGGAAAAACTATTTACCGATTATAAAATTCACTCCGTTGCCATCGAATGGGAAAAAGTGACGGGCGTGCGGGTGACGCCCAATGTGTACACCATGGAGCAGGATTTAGACAAATTAGTGCAGGCAATACACGAAATTGCTATCGCTTGAGCATCCTGAATGTGGTATCTTTGCGGCGCTTATGAAACAAATCTGCCGATGGTGAGAAGTTTTATAAACATATTGCCTAATTTTTTGATGGACCAAACACCGGGCTTTGCCGCTTTTTACCATGGATTATATTTTATTTTCAATTGAAAACAACGTGGCACGCATCACGTTCAACCGACCTGAAGTGTATAACTCGATGCACCAGGCCATGCGTCAGGAAATATTAGACGCCCTGGATGTGTGTGCGCAGGATCCGCAAGTACGCGCGGTGTACCTCACAGGCACCGGAAAAGCCTTTTGTGCCGGCGAGGATTTACAGGAAATTGTTGATCCCAACGGTCCGTCCCTTACTACCATCATTTCCACTGGATATAATCCGATGGTATTGAAAATCAGGAATTTAGAGAAACCTGTCGTGTGTGCCGTGAATGGCGTTGCGGCGGGTGCTGGTGCCAACATTGCCCTGGCTTGCGATATTACGGTTGCGACTGCTTCCGCCTCGTTTACCCAGGCGTTTTCTAAAATTGGATTGATACCCGACAGTGGTGGCACCTGGACCTTGCCCCGTTTGGTGGGCCTACAACGCGCTGCTGCCTTGATGATGTTGTCGGATAAAATCAGCGCGACCGATGCGGCTGCAATGGGCATGATCTGGAAAGTTTACCCGGATGAAAGCTTCGCCGCCGATAGTTTAAAACTCGCCGAAACCCTCGCACAAATGCCCACACGCGGCCTGGCATTGACCAAAATGGCGCTGAATCAGGCATTTTCTAATGATTTTGCTGCGCAATTGGCTGTAGAAGATGCATATCAATCGGCAGCCGGTCAAACCCATGATTATCAGGAAGGCGTTGCTGCGTTTCTTGAAAAAAGAAAACCTGTTTTTAAAGGGGAATAAGCCATCGTGTCGTGCGTTGTACTGAGGGAATCCCGCTACATTCACTGTGAAATTCAAGCCTTTTCAGATCAAAATGCCCCGCAGTCGGCGTCAGATACGTCGTTTGTTTCAGCAAATATTGCTTGTTTTTGGCATCGTCCTGGTGCTGAGCGAGCATGTGCGGTATTATGTGTTTTCCATCTTTGAATATCCGTTCCATTACAAAGAATACAAGCATTTTGGCATACGTATCCCTTCAGGTTATAGCATTCATGGCATTGATGTGAGTAAATACCAGGCACGGGTCGATTGGTCGCGGGTAAAACAAATGAAAGTGGGCGGTATTCACATCACCTTTGCCTTCATGAAAGCCACCGAAGGCACCTGGTTGAAGGACCGGCAATTTGTCAACAACTGGGAAAATGCGCGCAGGGCGGGTATTGTACGCGGGGCTTATCATTATTTTTTACCGGATGTGAGTGCCAAAGACCAGGCCACCCATTTTATTCGGAATGTGCGTTTGCGTGCGGGCGATTTGCCCCCGGTTGTGGATGTGGAAGAATTGCGCGGCATGAGCAAACCGCAAGTGCAGCGCTACACCTTGGAGTTTTTACGCATTTTAGAAAAAAATTATAAGGTAAAACCCATCTTATACACCAACCGCGATTTTTACAAAAACTACTTTGCCAATTCGGATGATTTTAAGGGATACCGCTTTTGGATTGCCCACTACCATGTTACCGATTTTGATATGCCAGGCGAAGCAGCGTGGCATTTTTGGCAACACAGCGATCGGGGCAATGTAAATGGCATTAACGAGCAGGTCGATTTTAATGTATTTAACGGGGATAGCCTCGATTTTCGTAAAATATGCATCCCCTAATCGCTTGTCGCGGACAATAGCCGTTAATCCTTGGTTAATTTAAGCACAAGATTGTTCGGATGCCGTTACATTTGGCCGGATAAAAAAGCATTCTTTTTCTTTTCACCTAACCATTTTTCCAATTTCGGATGAAAAAAGCACTTTTAGTTTTGATAGCCGCTTGCACGCTGGCCACCCTTTCTGCCCAAAACCGCTCCTTGCCCAATGCCAATGTAAAAACCATGGAAGGCCAAACCTTCAATATCCAGGAATTGGGTAAATCCGGTAAAATTACCCTGATCAGTTTTTGGGCCATCTGGTGCAGCCCCTGCCGCAAAGAATTAGACGCGGTTAATGAAAACTACGAGGAATGGCAAAGCAAATACGGCTTGGAAGTGGTGGCGGTCAGCATCGACGATGCGCGTACGGTTGCCAATGTACGCGGCGTGGTAGAAAAACACGGCTGGCCTTTCCGCGTGATTTTAGATACCCAACGCGAGTTTATGCAGGCGATGAATGTGAATAACCCACCGTACACGATGTTGCTCAACGATAAAGGCGAAGTGGTGTTTGAGCATATTGGGTATACACCTGGCGATGAGTTTGAGTTGGAGGAGAAGATAAAAGCGCTTCGGAAATGATGAGTGATGAATGATGAATGATGAATTGGGCGTTTCACGCTTTGTTTTTATATTTCAATCGGCTCATAACCATGGTGTTATGGGCCGATTGATTTTTTATGAATGGTGTGATGCATGGGTGTAATAAATGCGTTCCACAAATGCGTCTACAAATGCATGACTTCTCCGAAGTCAGGAGAGTTGGTGGTGTTTGTTCGTTTTCTACAAATGCCTGACTTCTTCGAAGTCAGGAGGGTATTGGGTATCGTTATTTTTCTACAAATGCGTTCCACAAATGCGTCTACAAATGCATGACTTCTCCGAAGTCAGAAGGGTGGTGGTGTTTGTTCGTTTTCTACAAATGCATGACTTCTCCGAAGTCAGGATGAACCTGTGATTTAATTTTTTTCGTATATATTTGATTATCAATGAATAATGTGCAAACTCCTCACTTATCACTCCTCACTTATCACTCCTCACTTATC
>CAIVGO010000839.1 GCA_903905445.1 uncultured Bacteroidota bacterium | reverse complement strand
GTGTAACATCTGCGAGAAACATCTGTGTAACATCTGCGAGAAACATCTGTGTAACATCTGCGCGAAACATCTGTGTAACATCTGCGAGAAACATCCGCGTAACATCTGTGCGAAACATCCGCGTAACATCTGCGAGAAACATCTGCAAGAAATAAAAATGCCAAGTATTCCGCTATTGCCACATAACCCAAACTTTCCCCCTATTTTACACCCAAAATCCACACCATGGAATTACGCGCCGCCATCCTGCAAACCGCCACCGAAACCCGCACCCTGCTTCCAAACCAGTATAATTCCTTCGATGACTTATATGTTGATTTTCAACAAGAAAGCATCGAGAGTGGACTGCGGGTGTCGCTTTTTTTGCATCCCAAACAAGATGTGGTGCTACAACGGGTGGAATTGCAATACGCGGTAAAATGGCCCGAAAATGCGCGCTTTTTTGCCAACGGCTACCAATCCTGGAGCGAAAGTACCTGGCTTCCTTTAACCGGAAAAATGCCGCGCCTGCGCCCAATCGCCCGCAAGCGCATGGGACTGTATGGCGATGATGCCATTCCCAATATTCCCCACGGCGCTGGCCATGTACACGCCTGGACGTATTGCCAGGTCGATTTGGGCAACGGACAACAACAATTAATCGGTTCTACCAGCGAAAAGACGGGTTTTACCTTGTTTTTATACAACCATCAAACGGGAATTTTAACCATCCGTAAAGATTTGGAGCAGTTGGGCTTATCGCATTCTTTTCCGCTGCTGGAAATATGGGCGCGCACGGGTCAGCCAAAGGAATTGTTTGATCCATATTTTGATCAAATGGAAATCCCCAAGGTTTCCGCGCGCAAGGCGATTGGTTGGACAAGTTGGTACCAGTATTTTACAAAAATCAATGCCCCGCTGTTATTAAAGGAATTGGAGGGCTTTTCTACCTTCATAAAAGACACAGAACCAAAAGATTGTGATGTGTTTTTCCAAATCGACGATGGTTGGCAAACGGCGATCGGGGATTGGCGTTCCGCAAATGCGGGCTTTCCGCAGGGCATGGCGGCGATGGCCCAGGCGATCAGAAAAGAACAAATGCAGCCCGGCTTGTGGTTGGCGCCTTTTATTGCGGCTTCGCATTCCGAATTGGTCCAAAAACATCCCGATTGGCTGCTCAAAGATGCAAAAGGTAAACGGGTGATCGTGGGCTGGAACCCGCTTTGGAAGCCCAAACCGGGCCTGTTCCGCTCGGGTGGCTGGTATTATGCCCTCGATTTTTACAACCCACAAGTGCAGGATTACCTGAGTGGCGTATTTCACATTATGCTGAAAAACTGGGGATTTGAACTCCTGAAATTGGATTTTCTGTTTGCGGTTTGTCTGGCGCCGCCGCCGGGCAAAACCCGCGGACAAGTGATGCACGAGGCGATGGTTTGGTTGCGCAAACAAATGGGCGATCACAAAATGCTGGTTTGTGGGGTGCCGCTGGGCGCTGCGTTTGGTTTGGCCGATTATGGCCGCATCGGGGGCGATGTGCACCTGGCCTGGGACAATCCGTTGTTACGTTGGTTTGGGCACCGGGAAATGGTGAGCACCTTGGCGTCTCTGCGCAACACCTTGGGACGCTGGCCTTTGCATCAACGCGCCTTTTTGAACGATCCGGATGTGTTTATCCTAAGAAGTAATGATCAACAACTGACCCCCACGCAGCAGTACACCGTATTGATTATCAATGCCTTGTTGGGGGGCGTGTTGTTTACGTCCGATTCGGTGGCGGCTTATACCGGCGAACAAATCAGCGAATACCAGGAAGCATTGGAGTTGTTGAATACGCAAGTAACGGACGTGAAAATGATTGCGCCTGATGTGTATCAAATTGATTTTCAGGAACAAAACGGCAAGCTGCGCCATGCATTTTGTAATTTAAATGCAAAACCGGTACAGTTTCAATCTGTTTCGGGTGTGATGATGGAATTACAAGCGTATGAAAGTTTGCTGTAAGGTTTAATTCCAGGTCATCTGCTCGGGCATGTCGGATATAATTTCAAACAAATCACCTTTGTCGTACATGATTTGGCTCCACAATCCGGTTGGTTCTGATTTGAACAGATAATTAGCGTCCATCGGAGCAGCCACCCAGGAGCCGGTTTCCATTTCGTCGTCCAATTGTCCGCCCGACCAGCCGGAGTAACCCACAAAAAAGCGGATGTTTTCGGGTTTCATCAAGTCGGCATTGATCAGGAATTTGAGTTTATCGAAGTTGCCGCCCCACCAAACGCCGGGGCTCACTTTGATACTTTCTTCCAATAAATCGCCCAAATTGTGAATATAATGGAGGGTGTCCGTTTGAACCGGTCCACCGTAGTACACTTCTGCGTCAAAGTTTGGAAAATCTTGCATCAGGTCGTTCACCTTCATATCAATGGTCTTGTTCAACACAAAGCCGATGCTGCCCTGGTCATGGTGCTCGCACAGCAACACCACTGCGCGTTTGAAGTAAGGATCAAGCATAAAAGGCTCAGCAAGAAGTGCTTGTCCACTTTTTATTATTGATTTCGCTGCCATAGTCAAATACTTGGATTATAGTACACGGGACGAAAATAGGTACCTGTATTGTGAATAGCAAGTGCCTTTTCATTTTTTATGAATTTTTATTTT
>CAIVGO010000838.1 GCA_903905445.1 uncultured Bacteroidota bacterium | reverse complement strand
CTTTAAAAATCCTATCTTGGTCAATGGTGGTAATTCGAAAGCAAATATACTTCTGATTTTTTGCACTTTTTCTGATTGAACGATACATTTTTCCTGTTCATCGACCTTTCAAGTGTATGCGCAAAAGGTCCTTTATGTTTGCTCAGCGAAACTTTTAAAACAACCGTAAATTACCTTTTTCTAGCATGAAATTTAAACTTTTGTTTGCCCTCCTTTGCTGTGGGGCCAGTGCAATTTTTGCCCAAAACGAACCTAAATTTACCATCAGTGGTACCATTTCCGATAAATCGAATGGTGAAACGCTCATTGGCGCTACGGTACAATTGGCCGAGCGGCCACAGTCGGGCGCAACTTCGAACGAATACGGATTCTTTTCTATTTCAGCACCACCCGGTACCTATACGCTGGTCATTCGCTACATCGGCTATGAAAATTTTGCCCAGAAAATTGATTTGACCAAAGGAAGTCAAAAACTGAATATCACGCTGACAGATGCCGCTGTGCTCAATGAGGTGGTCATCAAAGCCGAAAAAACCAACGAAAATATCGAAAAACCGCTCATGGGGGTGGAAAAACTCAACATGGCGGACATTAAAACCTTGCCGATGTTGCTGGGCGAGCGCGATATTTTGAAAGCAATTCAACTGCTTCCGGGGGTGAAATCGGCTGGGGAAGGCAATGCGGGCTTTCACGTACGCGGGGGCGGCGCCGACCAAAATTTGATTTTGCTGGACGAAGCGCCGGTGTACAATGCAAGCCATCTGCTCGGTTTTTTCTCTACCTTCAATGCCGATGCGATTAAAGATGCAACGTTGTACAAAGGTGGGATGCCGCCTCAATACGGCGGGCGTTTGTCTTCGGTGCTGGACATCAAAATGAACGAAGGCAATAATAAGGAGTACGAGGTAAGCGGCGGTATTGGCTTGATTTCCAGTAAATTAAATATAGAAGGTCCAATTCAAAAAGGGCGTAGTTCGTTTTTGGTTACCGGACGTCGCACCTATGCCGATCTTTTCTTAAAAGCATCCTCCGACACCACCATCAGCAGCAGCAAACTCTATTTTTATGATTTAAATGCGAAGGTCAATTACCAGATCAATGATAAGAATCGCATTTACGGTAGTGGGTATTTTGGGCGCGATGTGCTGGGTTTTGGCGATAATTTCACGGTAGATTGGGGAAATGCGACCGGGACTTTGCGTTGGAACCACCTGTTTTCTGACCGCTTATTTTCAAATACCTCGTTGATTTACAGCAGCTACGATTACAACATCAAGATTAAAAGCGGTTCGAATGATTTCAAGATTAAATCAGATATCAAGGACTGGAACATCAAACAGGATTTTCAGGCATTTCCGAACGACCGCAACACGATCAAATACGGAATCAATTTTATCCACCACACCGTAACACCCGGTAATGTGGAGGCCTCCGAAGGCAGCAGCATCAACGCCTTACCTGCCGATCCGCGCAAGGGGCTCGAATCTGCTGCTTATGTTACCCATGAATGGAAAGCGACCCAACGCCTTAATTTGCTGTATGGACTTCGGTTTTCCATGTTCAATGTGCTGGGTGGTACGGAGTTTAAAACGTACGACAGCGAAGGAAATGTGCTTTCGAGCGAAACACCAGCCAGCGGCGAAATCGTAGAAACCTACCTTAATCTCGAACCGCGCTTTTCGGCCAGTTACCAGTTGACAGCGCGTAATTCCTTGAAATTGAGTTTTAATCGCAATACGCAAAACCTGCACTTGTTGTCCAATGCCTCTACTTCTAATCCAACCGATTCGTGGGTATTGACTACTAAAAACATCAAACCTGAAGTTGCGGACCAGGTGGCAATTGGCTTTTTCCAAAATTTTGGCCAAACCCAGAAATATGAGTTTTCGGCAGAAACCTATTTTAAAACCATGTCGAATCAAATCGACTACCGCACGGGTGCAGAAATACAGGGCAACCGCGATGTGGAGGCCGATTTGTTGAGCGGCATCGGGCGCGCTTATGGGGTGGAATTGCTGTTGAAAAAACAAAGTGGCAAATTAACCGGCTGGATCGGGTACACCCTGAGCCGCACGGAACGCAAAATTGAAGGCATCAATGACGGCAATTGGTACGCCGCCAAACAGGATCGCACACACGATGTAAGCATTGTCGCTATGTACAAACTTTCCAGACGCTGGAATTTATCGGCCAACTGGATTTGGTACACGGGCAATGCAGTCACTTTCCCCAGTGGAAAATATTCGGTAGACGGCGCGACCACCTACCTCTACACGGCGCGCAATGGCTACCGGATGCCCGATTATCACCGACTCGACCTTGGCGCAACCTTTTTGGCGAAAGAAACCAAGCGTTTCAAATCGGAATGGGCATTTAGTATGTACAATGCCTACAACCGCAGAAATGCCTACACCATCACTTTCCGCGATTCGGAAACGACCCCAGGCACCACCGAGGCCGTAAAAACCGCACTTTTTGGCATCGTTCCCAGTGTTTCCTGGAATTTCAAATTCTAACCACAAAATCAGTTCATTTCCATGAAAAAGCATATAAACTATTCATTTTTTCTATTGATCAGTGCCTTTGCGCTTACGTCCTGCGAGGAAGTGATCGACGTTGATCTCAATACAACCGACCCTAAAATTGTCATTGAGGGTAGTGTTACCGACCAAACCGAGCCTTTCAAAGTGTCGATTAATAAAACGGTTAATTTCGATCAGGCGAATGAATATCCTGCCGTATCCGGTGCATTGGTGACCATTTCCGACGGCACCCAAACATTTACCTTAAACGAAACAGCACCCGGCGTTTACAAAACTTCCGACGCACAAAAAGGCGAACCCGGTCGTACCTACCACCTGCGCGTGGAGGCGGAAGGACAGGTTTTTGAGGCGCGTTCTGAAATGTTGGCGCTGGTCAAATTTGATTCGTTGTGGCAGGATAAACTCAATTTGGGTGGACAAGAGGCCATCACCGTCGTATCAGGATACCAGGATCCGCTGGGTTTGGGCAATTACTACCGCTTTGTTTTGTGGCGAAACGGCTCCATTTTATCGGATATTGATGTCCGCGACGATAAAAACAGCGATGGACGAACGATTTCCCAACCCATTTTTGTGCTGAGTGAAGACCTGGAGGTCAACGATACCATTCGGGTGGAAATGCAGACCATAGACAAGCCGATTTACAAATATTTCTATGCCTTGGCTGCTTCTGCAGGCAACGGCCCCAATGCCTCCGTGCCGGGCAATCCCGTCAGCAATTTGTCCGGTGGGGCATTGGGTTATTTTTCGGCACATACGAGCCAGGAAAAAACAGTGATCATTCGATGAACAACTAAACATCAACAATTACAAGTGGTGCAGAATTTCAAAGAGGAAATTGCGTTTTCAGGGAATTGTACGGTT
>CAIVGO010000837.1 GCA_903905445.1 uncultured Bacteroidota bacterium | reverse complement strand
GAAATGCCGCTTTGGGTGGCACTGCGATAGGGCTGCACCACCAAATCGGCTGCGGAGAAATACTGATTTACGGTTTCGTTGGAGATAAAATCGAGGTGCAAATGTACCCGCCCGGCCAATTGGTGCTGATCGATGATTTGTTGGTAAAATTGCCAGTCTTCGTAACATTCCCCGGCAATTAAAGCATGGACGCCCGGACATTGCGCCAAAGCTTCCAACAATAAATCCAGCCCTTTGTATTTGCGGATAAAGCCGAAAAACAATACCAAAGGCACATTTTCTGGTATTTGTAATAGCCTGCGCGCATCGGAAGCGGGTAAAATTGCACCATATTGGTTATATATGGGGTGTGGCGCAAAACGCACAGGTGCGCTTCGTTTTTTCAAAAAAGATTGAATCTCCTCCCCTACCGAGCGCGACATCACCACAAATGCATCGCATGCGCCCACAAAATAAGCCGAAAATGCATGATCTCCAGGACGTTTTTCATGCGGTATAATGTTATCTACCAGGGCGGTAATCGTAAATCTTTTTCGGGAAAATAAACGTGCCATGCGCAAAATAGAGCCCAGTGCAGGTCCCATAAACGGCAGCCAAAAACGAACGATAACGCGATCAGGTTGCGCACGCGCGAGGGCGCGACCCGTTGTAACCCAATTGAAAGGGTTAATGGAGTTGATGCGCGTCTCAATTTTTACGCCTTCCGGAGCCGGATCATCGGTAAACTGCGTTTTGCCCGGAAATAAAAAACCCGGGTATTGGAGTGCATAAGAGTAGATGACTACTTCAGCGCCTGCCAGGGTCAATTCCTGCGCCAAACGCTCCGAAGAGGCTGCGATGCCTCCCCGGAGCGGATGTGCAGGAGATAAAATGATTATTTTTTGCTGTTTTATCTGCAAAACAAGGTATTTTATGGTTTATCGACCAGCACCAATTTGCGGGTGACGGCTTGTTGATCCAATTGAATCATGACCGTGTACACCCCAGGCGCTGCGTTCCCCAGGTCAATTTTTACAACCGTTTCGATGCTGTGTTGCAATGGATTAGCCCAAATCAATCGACCTGTCACATCCATTACCGTCACCAGCACATCCATTTCTTGGTCTAATTTCAGCTGCAAGGTACTTTGTCCCGTGCTTGGATTCGGACTTAGTTGCAAAGATTGTAAACCGTCGATTTCAAGGGTGGCCACGGGAGCGGTAACGGTCATTGCCATTACAGACGAACATTCAGTCACAGCATCAGTAACAGTACATGTGTAAACGCCTGGAGCGAGGTTATTAATACTCGGAGTAGTTGCTCCATTGCTCCATAAGTAAAGGAAAGTGCCGGTTCCGCCTGTAGGCGAAAGGGTGATCTCACCATCGTTGCTGGTTGGTGTTGTACAGTTTTTAATAATTGGTGTTCCAATCAAAATATCCGGCGGCACAATAACTAAAAGAGGAATCGCAACAGCAATACAACCGCCAGCATCAGTAACCGTTACACTCTTTTCACTTGGTAGCTGGATACCAAATTTGGTAGTTGCAGTGGTATCGCCATTTGACCATAAAAATTGATATGGAGGCGTTCCGCCACTTGGATTGGCTGTTAATGTGGAAAAATTGGTACACGAAAGAATTACTGGTGCGATTTGAACCTGAAGCGCAGGTGCTTCCAAAATCGTCACCACTGAACTTACTGTACAACCGTTTGATCCTGTTGCAATTACCTCAAAATCGCCCGAAAGGCAGATTTCGGAAGGCGATAGTATGATATCTGACGGGATTGCCTTCAGGTTGACGCAACTGATAAGGCAATTCAAAGCAGGGTAAGGCTCCAGGCTGTAAACCGGAATGGCTTTGTCTTCACCCACGGTCACATTCGCCTGGGCGGTGCAGCCATTGTTGGCTTTTACCGTAAGGGTGTACAAGCCTGGGTTATTTACACTTGGGTTTGGTTGTGAACTGGTGTATCCATTGGGGCCCGTCCAACTGTATTCCGTAATATTGGGCGACGAAGAACTGCCTTGCAAGGTTGTGGCTGGGCTGCTGCACGTAAGCACGTTGCTGGCAACCGCACTCGCATTAGGTACCGTTCCGTCGGTTGTAACAACCACGGAACTACTTGAAGTACAACCATTTGTCGCTTGAACGGTCAGGATATAATCACCACTTACAGTAACGGTAATCGTATTCGAACTCGCCGTAAATCCACCCGGACCTGTCCAGGCATACGTGGCATTGGGCGCATTAGAGGTGCCTGTTAATACCGTAGAAGCATTGCTGCAGGTAAGTTGCAGGTTGCCGGTAATCGAAGCAGCAGGAATGGCAACATCTTGCGCGACACTTACCGTGGAAGTAGCGGAGCAGCCGTTTACCGAATTGGTTACGGTTACACTATACGTACCCGGTGCCGTAACAATAGGGTCTTCCAGCACAGAAACGTAGTTGCCCGGACCAATCCAACTATATGTATTGTTGTTGCCTGCTTCCAGGTTGATGGTCACACTAGGGGTAGCGCAGGTGATGGTTGCTGAATTGGCAATAATAACAGGAGGTGCAAAACTTTGCGTGATGATCACACTGGCCGTGGTGGTACAACCATTGAGGGGGTTGGTAACCAATAAGTTATACACCCCGGGGGTTGACATAGTAACAGAAGCCCCCGTTTTAAAGTAACCATTCAGCCCGGTCCAGATACATTCATAGGGGGTGTTTACGCTTGCTGTAACGCTTAGAACACTACAGGTTAAAACCCCGCCGTTGCTCACTTGCGGCGCTGGTATTACGGGTGAAACTGTATTTTCGGTTACAGGGGCCGTATTGGTATTCGTACAGCCATTTTGTGCCGTTACCGTTACGGTATATTGGCCAACAACACTGACGCTTGGGCTTTGTACATTAGAACTATAGCCGTTCGGACCAGCCCAACTCACGGATTGGATCGCTTGGGTGGCGCTTACATTCAGGGTT
>CAIVGO010000836.1 GCA_903905445.1 uncultured Bacteroidota bacterium | reverse complement strand
ATATCCCACACCGTATTGTGGCGATGTTGAACTACCGCATCGAATATGGCGATCAATTTGGTGGCGCTACCCAGTTCTCTTTGGGTTATGTAGGTGAGCGCTCTAACCGCGCATCGTATGCATTCGCAGGCGATATGAATGGTGATGGTGTTACCAACAACGACTTGATCTTTGTTCCTAACAAAGCATCTGACTTGACATTTGAGCAATTCACTGCAACCAACGCTGGTGTAGTGGACACATTCACCATTGCACGCCAGATTGCTGCATTTGATGCCTTTATCGATCAAGACGACTACTTGAAAGACCGTCGTGGCAAATACGCTGAACGTAATGGCGTATTGTTCCCATGGTTGCACCGTTTTGACTTC
Source organism: uncultured Bacteroidota bacterium (assembly GCA_903905445.1). Taxonomy (GTDB): domain Bacteria; phylum Bacteroidota; class Bacteroidia; order Chitinophagales; family Saprospiraceae; genus M3007. The sequence continues at coordinate 1,645 of CAIVGO010000836.1, read as the reverse complement.
TCTGTTGCGCAAGATTTCTATGTGAAAGTAGGCGGCAAACGGAATGCAATCCAGGTTCGTTTCGACATCCTGAATGCAGGTAACTTGTTGAACAATGAATGGGGCGTAGGCAACTTCTTGACCACCGACCGTCCATTGACTTACAGAGGTGTATCTACAGATGGTACACCACGTTACCGCATGGCTACACAAGTTAAAAATGGCAAAACCATATTATTGACCGATACTTTCCAGAAGAGCACGGTAATTAGCCAGGTTTGGGCAGCTCAGTTGACCATTCGTTACACTTTTAACTAATTTGAATTATACAGAAGGTCATACGTTTAAAATTTGACCGTTTGTTGAATCATTTTTTGGGGAGGCTGTATCACAATTTCGGTTGTGAGACAGCCTCTTTCTTTTTTTAACACCGGATGTTTTGGGCCACGGGGTATATGCAAGTAAAAGTTTCCTATAATTGCAGAAGATTTAAAACCGAAATAATATGCGTCTTCATTTTTTATGGGTTTCGCCTTCTGTTAATCAGTTCGTATCCCTGATCCAATCCGGCAAGTATTTTTTTATTTTTTGGGCTATAGGGTATTGTAGTACCCTCAAAATAAACGCACAATGCCCTATCACGGTCGATGCCGGACCTGACCAATACGTTTGTAATCCGCCTGCAGCAGTTACCCTGGATGGAAATATTAGTGGGAATTACCTTGGTTTTGTTTGGACGCCTACCACCGGCATGACAGGGGCCAACACTTTGACGCCTACTGTAAATGTTAACCAGACTTTGAATTATGTATTGAGTGCAAATGCAGTCGATCCTGGTTTGAATGTGGTGGAAAACGGCGACTTTGAGCAAGGCAATAGCGGGTTTAGTACGGATTATATTTACAATCCCGGATTTACCATGTTTCCTTTTGGTTCGTATGAAGTGGCGAGTGTGCCGGCTGCTTTTCCGGCCTGCCCCGACCATACTTCCGGTTCGGGCAATTATATGGTTGTGGATGGGGCGCAAACGCCTAATTTATTTTTGTGGTGCCAAACCGTAACCGTTACACCTAATACCCAGTATGAACTTTCCGCCTGGGCCTTGTCTTTTGTCACCAATGCGCCGTTTGCCTTATTAAGATTTACCATCAATGGTGTGCAGATTGGTGGACCTTTAAGTGTGCCGCCGCCGCAGTGTTTTTGGCACCCTTTTTCAGCAATTTGGAACAGTGGTGCGAATACGAGTGCTACGATTTGTATTGAAAATTTGACCGTAACCGGCTCTAACAATGATTTTGGGCTTGATGATATCGCCTTAAGTCCAGTTTGTACCCAAACGGATACGGTCAAAGTGCAAATTGTCAATATTTCCGCAGTAGCAAACCCTTCTTTTGTGAATTTGCCCTGTGCAGGTGCTACTTTAACCTTAAATGGAACGGGCTCGAGTACAGGTGCCGATATTTCCTATTTATGGGAAACCAGCGATGGAAATATCGTATCCGGGGGCACCACGCTGACGCCCGTTATTGACCAGCCGGGTACCTATACCTTGACGGTGAGTTATGATTATGGCACCGGACAATGCACGAAAAGCACCAATGTTACCGTAATTTTAAATCCAAACGCCCTCTCTGCATCCATTTTTACACCTCAACCATTGGGCTGT
>CAIVGO010000835.1 GCA_903905445.1 uncultured Bacteroidota bacterium | reverse complement strand
GGCTATTTTGCTACCTGGGTCAGCCCGGACCGCGGAATCACCTGGCAACAAATCAGTACTGGAGAAAATATCCACTGGCCCACCTTCATCAGCCCCACCATTGGCTGGGGCGGAGAAGGGCAGCAATTTTCCCACAAAACCAAAATGTTTAAATACACCGGCTCGCCTCTGGTCGGTTTGTTTTCGGGTAAAACACTCCCGCAAGATTGGAGCATCAGTCCCAATCCTTGTGTAGATCATTTCAAGCTGGAAATCAAGTCCGACAAAACGGAATCGTATATGCTGCTGATCAATGACGTGCAAGGGAAATTGGTGTATACCGAATCGTTTGTGCAAGATGGTACCACGCCGGTGCCTGTAAACTTTGGAAAACTTTCTGCGGGGAATTATGTGGTGACCTTGTTGAGCAAAGAAGGGAAAGCGGCGAAATGGATGGTGGTGGCGGAGTAGGAAAAGAAAATTGAATTTCATGGTAAAAAAATGCCTCTGAAAAACAATTAATCACAACCCCACCAGGGCCCTTAACCTGAAAAACAAATCAATACGACCCCAGCGGGGTCGCATCTTTGTAGATATCGGAAAGCGGCGAAATGTATGGTGGTGGGGGAGTAGGGATCTAAACCACCTGGAATCTAGCAATCAGGGCAACGTTGTACAGTGCATTCAACGTTGCCCTTTTAAAAAACGCTTAACATGAAATTGAATATTTTCCTTTTGATGCTTGTTTTGCCTGTTTGGGGGTATGGACAATGGGCGGCTTTTACGCCTGATTTTGGCGACACCATCCGGATCTATGAAGTTGATATACTAAATGAAAACCAAATTTGGGCAGCAGGGCATAGAATAGGTGTAAAAGATGATTCATTTGGCCCCCAAGAAACAGATTCTGTTTACATTACTCGTACCATTGATGGCGGACAAAGCTGGTACACCCATACGGTGCCATTGGGGAAACGACCTGTCATCACCAGCATTTCTGCCTTGGATAGTAATATTTGCTATGTTGCTGGTGTTACCGATTCCAAAAGATCAAAAATATTAAAAACGGTAGATGGTGGAAAAACTTGGACGGATACATTTTCCCCAGATTTTGGTCTTGGAAATAATTTTGTAAACTATGTACACTTTTTTGATTTTCAGCGCGGTATTGTTCAAGCAGATCCTAAAAATGGCGAATTTTTAGTTTTCTTAACCAATAATGGAGGAGTAAATTGGGTTAAGGTACATCCAGATAGCATTCCAAATCCATTGTCAGGAGAGTTCGGGTATTCTGCTGATGCTTATGGAAATAATGTTTGGTTTAATACTGGCGATGGAAGAATCTATAAAAGTTCAAATAGCGGCTTATCATGGACGGTATATCAAACTCCATTATCCTTATTATTTGGACATAGCTTTGCCGATAGCCTTCACGGAATAGGTTATTTTGGTTATTTTACTCAAGAGCTGCTCCCAATAGAAATGATAATTACAAATGATGGTGGTATTAGTTGGCAACCGCTTAATATTAGCACTTTAGGAGATTCAGCCGCAGTGTTTGGCCTTGAATACATTCCAAACTCTAGTTATATCATGCTGAATACTTGTATCGGAAATATCACATCCGGCTATTTCGCCACCTGGATCAGTCCTGACCGTGGCGTAACCTGGCAACAAATTAGTTCCGGTGAGAATATCCACCAACCCACCTTCATCAGCCCCACCATCGGCTGGGGCGGAGAAGGCCAACAATTTGCCCACAAAACCCAGATGTTTAAATATACCGGCTCGCCCCTGGTCGGTTTGTTTTCAGGTAAAACACTTGTGCAAGATTGGAGCATCAGTCCCAACCCCTGTGTGGATCATTTCAATCTGGAAATCAAGTCCGACAAAACGGAATCGTATATGCTACTGATCAATGATGTGCAAGGGAAATTGGTGTATACTGAATCGTTTGTGCAGGATGGTACCACGCCGGTGCCTGTAAACTTTGGAAAACTTTCTGCAGGGAACTATGTGGTGACCTTGTTGAGCAAAGAAGGGAAAGCGGCTAAATGGATGGTGGTGGCGGAATAGGTATCTTTCGAATGACAAGATTTTTTATCAATGAATCATTGGGCAACCCAACGACCTCGCTAGAGGTCGAACATTTGTATAAAAACAAACGTCCGACCCTCCCTTACGACCTCGCTAGAGGTCGAATATTTGTAGGGTTATGCATTTGTAACACAATAAACGTCCGATTTACCCACGCCCCCCCCCGGAAAATATGCGACCTCTAGCGAGGTCGTGCGGGAATGGTATCATTGGGCGTTGCTACAAATATTTGACCTCCAAGGAGGTCAGTGCCTTACCTTGAAGATTGCGGGTATTGTTTGAAGGATATCGTTTTTTATCAATGAATCATTGGGCAACGCGACGACCTCGCTAGAGGTCGAACATTTGTAGATACGTGGAAAACTTCCTGAAAAATGTACTACTTTTTTTTTGGGGCCTGCAATAATATTGCAGCAGATTGAAACAAACAACAACACTTTTAAAATTGCACACCCATGCGACACATTTTCTTTTCCTTGATGTTGGCAAT
>CAIVGO010000834.1 GCA_903905445.1 uncultured Bacteroidota bacterium | reverse complement strand
TATTGCTTGTTACCCAATTATTCAGTGGATGTTGCCAGCACAGATGACCATGAATTTCTTTGGTCGCGGCTCGGTGATTGTTTCTAATACAAATGTGTTTTTCGCAGTAGTGGTGGGCCTCGTTGTAGGCGCATTAATTTCAGCGATTACCGAATACTACACAGGTTTGGGCAAAAAGCCGGTTTTGGCTATTGTGCGCCAATCTGCTACGGGCCACGGTACGAACGTAATTGCCGGTTTGGCCACGGGTATGATGTCTACCTGGATGCCAATCGTAATGTTTTCTGCAGCAATTTGGGGTGCATACAGCCTGGCTGGTTTCTATGGTGTAGCCATTGCGGCATCTGCGATGATGGCAACTACTGCGATGCAATTGGCCATTGATGCGTTTGGTCCGATTGCCGATAATGCAGGTGGTATTGCTGAAATGAGCGAATTGCCCAAAGAAGTACGGGAGCGCACCGATATTCTGGACTCTGTTGGTAACACAACGGCAGCAATCGGTAAAGGTTTCGCGATCGCATCTGCGGCGTTGACGGCCTTGGGTTTGTTTGCAGCATATGTAGATTTCACGGGCATTGAAGGTATCAATATCTTTAAAGCCGATGTATTGGCTGCCTTGTTCTTAGGCTCCATGATTCCAGTTGTATTCTCTGCGCTTGCCATGCAAAGTGTAGGCCGTGCAGCGATGGATATGGTAGAGGAAGTGCGTCGTCAGTTCCGCGAAATTCCAGGTTTGTTGGAAGGTACGGGCAAAGCAGAATATGGTAAATGTGTAGAAATTTCTACCAAAGCGGCTTTGCGCGAAATGATGCCTCCTGGTTTGATCACGATTATTACGCCAATTTTGGTGGGCTTCTTGATGGGCCCTGAAGCATTGGGTGGTTATATGGCTGGTGTTACCGTGAGCGGTGTATTGTGGGCTTTGTTCCAATCAAACGCTGGTGGTGCATGGGATAATGCTAAGAAATCCTTTGAAAAAGGCGTTGAAATTAATGGTCAGACCTACTACAAAGGATCTGAGCCACATAAAGCGGCTGTAACCGGTGATACAGTGGGTGATCCATTTAAAGACACCTCTGGTCCTTCTATGAATATCCTGATCAAATTGACCTGTCTGGTTGGTTTGGTAATTGCGCCTATTTTAGGTGGCCACATGGATGAACCGGCTACAGGCTTGAACGAACCGGCTCCGAAGGTACAGCCATTGGATGCTCCGGCAACACAGACGGCGGCTCCAGTACGGTAGTTGAGATAACCTGCAATAAGTAATAGTTCCGGAAAGCGGCTCGAACACTAAGTTCGGGCCGCTTTTTTAATGGGCATTTTAATTTCAATTTTAGTTCCTGTACCGGGTTCACTTTCCAGCCGTAGTTTCCAGCGGTGCGCCGTACACATGGTTTTTACATAAAACAACCCAAGTCCAAACCCTTTAATATTGTGCACATTGCCCGTCGGCACGCGATAAAACTTGTCGAATACCCGCTTTTGATGTTCTTTGGGTATGCCAATGCCATTGTCGGATACCGTTAATATGAGTTCTTTGCCTTCCTGGTACAATTTGATCCCAATGGCTGGTTTGTTCTGCGAATACTTTACCGCATTATCCACCAGGTTGTGCAGGATGTTGGTCAAATGCATCCGATCCGCACGAATGATGGCGTTTTCAGCCTGAAGATCAAGCGTAAAAAAACCTTGTTTTTCGTCCACTTTTAATGACATAGAGGCGGAAACATTTTGAATTAATTCCTGCAGGTTAATCTCTTCCAGGTTTAATTCGATGTTATTACGTTCAATTTTGGCCAGTTGTAATACTTTTTCTACCTGGGTGTTGAGGCGCAGTACCTGTTCTTTGATGATACCGGCATACCGGTTTAGGCGCGGATCCTGTTTGATGAATTCGTTTTGAAGGAAAACATCCGTCGAGATATTGATGGTAGAAATGGGTGTTTTAAACTCATGCGTCATGTTATTGATAAAGTCGCGTTGCAGCTCAGAGAGTTGCTTTTGGCGCAAAATAATAAACATAGAATAAGTAAAAAATGCAACCGTCGTGAGCATCAGCACGGAAAATACCACGACCCACCACATATTGCTCAAAATATTGGCTTCCATACCGGGGAATTGTACCCCGAAGTAATGGTTAAATTCACTGCCGCTATGTCGGGGCAAAGGCGATTCTCCTTCACTGACCGCTTTGCTGGCGTATTTAACCATTTTTCCTTTAACCATTTGATCGCTGGTACAGTCGAAAATACCGTATTGATAATCCTCTTTCAGGCCTTGTACTTCAAACGCTTTATTGAGGTAAAATTCCAGGTCATCCGCTTCAAAGAAATTGTCCACATTAACTACCCAGTAATTGGATGATAATTGTTCTACCAATTTTTGTTTTTGGAGGGTAAATTCATTGAGCACCGAAAGGCCGCCCGCAGCATCGAGGAGTGCCTGGTTTACTTTGCGGGTAAATTCTCTTTCCTGGAGGTCCCAGGTGCGGAGTACCCAATAAGTTTGTACGGTGAGCAGGCTCAGGATGGAAAGTGCTCCGAGCAGCATTACCCTTCTGACGATGGTGTTGGTCATAACATTTAAAATAAGTTACAAAGATACGGGCGCAAATGGGCG
>CAIVGO010000833.1 GCA_903905445.1 uncultured Bacteroidota bacterium | reverse complement strand
TCTGTCAAACTAACCAAAATATTGCCGTGTACATCGGGCGAAAGTTGATAGCGTTGTGCTACTTCGTGTACAAACAATTCAACTTTGGCAACATTGGTGGGGTCCGAAGGGAGGGTAAGATTCGTGTGTAAGTCGCTCATTCGCAGATCACTGTTAAAATATTTGACCGGAAGAAATGCAGAGTCCATCTAGCATCCTTGGTGTGATCGATTTTGAATCAACTTCAAAGTCAAATACAACCAAGTAAGAGTTTGTGAATGGATTACGCGGCCGGGCAAGGGATTAAAATGGGCCACTTAAAAAGGTTGCATGGGACACATCCTTTATTTTACAGCACAAATTTAAGATTTTGTTAAGATGCAGCGCAAGGGGTCGTGCCAACTATTTTTAAAAGTTCCCTAAAAAGGCTGTTTTTTCGAGGGTTTTGACGCAAAAAATCAAAAAAAAATATTTTTTTTTTCGTGGTCGCCCAACCTTTTTTCGATTTACCTCGTAAGCAGGGGTCAAACAGGGCTTAATGCTCCCGGACGAGCAAGTTTTCGACCAGTTGTCGGAGCACTGATTTTTGGGTTTCGGGCAGGGTTACGGCATCCAGGTGTTGGAAGGCGGCCTGCTGGAAATCGTGTTTGGCTGCTTCCACCAGGTTCGGAATTCCATTGCGGTCGAACAAAGCGCGCACGGCCTCAATTTTGGCAACACCATCGGTTTCCGGGCCGGTTTGCATCCAAGTTTGCAAGGCTTGTTGGTCGGCAGCGGGCGCCACTTCCATGGTTTTGAGCACCAGAAAGGTTTTTTTGTTTTGCAGGATATCGCCGCCTACCTGTTTGCCAAATTTTTCCGGGTCGCCATAGGTATCCAGCAAGTCGTCTTGAATTTGAAACGCAATACCCGCCAGTCGGCCAAATTGGTAAAGGTGTTCGGCATCGGTTGTAGACGCGCCGCCGCATCGAGCGCCCATTTCGAGGGCACCACCGAGCAGGACGGCCGTTTTGAGTTCGATCATATGGATGTAATCTTCGAGCGAGACATCGCTTCGGGTTTCAAAATTTACATCCATTTGTTGGCCTTCGCATACACCGATGGCTACCCGGTTGAAAATCTGGATCAATTCGGGTACCAGGCTTGTGGGGGTAGTACTGGCCAGGTGTCGGTAGGCATGAATGAGCATTACATCGCCGCTCAAAATACCGGTGGTCAGGTTCCAGCGGGTGTGTACGGTTTGTTTTCCACGGCGCAAGGGGGCCGCGTCCATAATATCATCGTGCATGAGGGTGAAATTATGGAACAACTCGACGGCCCATGCGGCGGGTAAAGCGGCATTGATCGTTGGCTGGTACATGTTGCAGGCCATGAGCAGTAAAGCGGGGCGCAACCGTTTGCCCCCCAACTCCAGCATGTAGGCACAGGGTTCGTATAGTTCGGGCGGGGTTGCAGGAAACGGTTGATCGCCGGCGTATTGTTGAATTTGGCTTAAAAGCTGCGGGAGGTCTTGCATAGCATGAAAATTGGTAAAATAAGTGACAAAGATAGCCCAACGACTGGAATCACAACCTACTCGTAAAAGAACGCTTCGATTTTTAAAAATCAGGCAACCCGGACAAAGCGAACTGCGTCATTACAGCACTTTAACACCTGCTTTTTGAATATGACGAAGAGGAACAGCCTTCTTGTGGCCATTGGAGTATTTTCCCTGGGCGCTTTTTATGCGTTTACCAACGCCGAAAGCGTACGGGACAGCGTATTAACGGTATTTTACCCCGACGCAACACCTTCCATTGCGCCTGTATTGCCGATTGCAAAAGATCAAAAGGCAATCAAGTCTACCCTTGCTACGCCCGTAGTAGGTAAACCTTTCAGCCCGGATACCCTTCCGCCGCTGGAGGATCGGTACAACGACTTTATCAATGAGGGGAACTCCAATCCATTCGATTTGAGAGACCCTAAAGTGATTAAACAGGAAGTTGAATACGATCCGATTAGCAACCGGTACATCATTTCCGAAAAAATCGGGGAGGATTTTTACCGGTCACCCACGTACATGACTTTTGAAGAGTATGTGCGCTGGCGGGACCGCAAGCAACAGCAGGAGTACTTCGACCGCTTGCAAGGCGTTGCCTCTGGAAAGGGTAGTGCCAATGGAACAGAAGATCCAATTGCCAAATTCAACATCAAAAATTCTTTGATCGACCGTCTTTTTGGCGGTACCAATGTCGATATCAAACCTTCGGGCAATATCAACCTGACTTTTGGGTACAACTGGCAGAATACGCAAAACCCGATTTTGACCCAAAGACAGCAGCGCAACGGCAATTTTGATTTCGATATGGACATCAATATGAGCGCGCAAGGTAAAATTGGGGAAAAATTGAACCTCAATTTTAACTACAACACCCAGGCGACCTTCGATTTCGATAATCAGATGAAACTGCATTACGATCCGAAAAGCTTTTCAGAAGATGAGATCATCCAGAATGTAGAAGCGGGAAATGTATCGCTGCCCTTGCGTTCCAACCTGATTAAAGGCGTACAAAACCTGTTTGGTTTGAAATTAGAATTCAAAACCGGACACTTGCGTACCACCGTGGTTGCCGCGCAACAACGTTCGCGCCAGAATTCGCTGACCGTACAAGGCGGCGCACAGGTGCAGAGCTTTAGCAAGCCGATTGATGAATACGACGAAAATCGCCACTTTTTTGTCAGTCACTGGAACCGGGACGGCTTCGAAACTGCGCTAAAATGCCTGCCGGTGCCGATTTCTTTGTTTACCATTACCCGGATGGAAGTATGGATCACCAATGATAAAAACGTAACGGAAAACTTCCGCGACGTGGTGGCCATTACCGACTTGGGCGAACCAGTCCCTTTTCTACAAGGACAAGTAGACTCGGCCTATAGCCTCAATCCGGTAGCCAATGTGAAATTACCGGGTAACCCACCGTTGTACCCACACCGCGACATCAACAACAATCCGCTACCCGATAACGAGAACAACCGGCTTTATCCCGACATTTTGAATGATTTGCAAGGGAATCCAAGTTTGCGCTATACCGACCGGGTGGTAAATTACATGAATGCACAAGGGTACCGGCAAATTCGCGATTTTGAAAAGGTGAGCGCTCGCTTGCTTTCGCCTTCCGAATACACCTATAATGACCAGCTTGGATTTATCAGCATCAACCTGAATGTGCAGCCCGACCAAACGGTAGGCGTGGCCATGGAGTACACCTACAACGGTCAGCCCCATAAAGTGGGGGAGTTTTCGAGCGATATTCCGCGTACCCTCGACTCGATCAACAACAATGTATTGTTTGTGAAGATGTTGAAAAGTACCACGGCCAACGTTCGGTATCCGATTTGGGATTTGATGATGAAAAACGTGTATGCAATCGGCGCGACCAATGTGGATCCACAGGAGTTCCGTTTTGATATTGTGTACGAAGATCCGGGTAAAGGCCAAAAACGCTTCCTGGATGGTGATGTTCCCCCTTCCCTTAAACAACGTCCGCTGTTACAAGTATTTGGCCTCGATAACCTGAACTTACAGGGCGATCCGGGTGCAGACGGTATTTTTGACTATGTGCCCGGGGTGACTATCAATTTGCGTTCAGGCCGGGTGATGTTTCCCAAACTCGAGCCTTTTGGTTCGTTTTTGAAGGACGCGATTCTTACTGCGCCGGATGGTACAGAAGATCAGGCTAAAAAACTGATTTACCCTCAATTATACGACTCGACCTTATTCCGCGCCCGCGAATTTCAGGAACTCAACCGTTTTACCCTGAAGGGCCAATATAAATCTTCATCTTCTGCCGAAATTTCGTTGGGGGCGTTCAACTTACCCAAAGGTTCGGTGAAAGTGAGCGCAGGTGGTCAGCAACTGAGAGAAGGGATTGATTATCAGGTGGACTACAATATTGGTAAGGTCAAAATTTTGAACGACGGTATTTTGCAGTCGGGTCAAAATGTAAACGTGAGTTTTGAAGACAATACGTTGTTCGGATTTCAGAACCGGACCATGTTGGGCACCCGTTTCGATTATGCATACAGCAAAGACCTGAATTTTGGGGCAACCTTTATGAACCTGTATGAACGGCCGCTGACCCAAAAAGTAAACTTTGGCGATGATCCTATTAATAATAAGGTGTACGGTTTCGATTTTAACATGTCGAAAGATGCGCCTTGGCTTACCAAAGCACTGGATAAATTGCCGCTCATCCAAACCAAGGAGGCCTCCAGCATTGTGGCACAGGCAGAGGTGGCCATTTTGGATCCAGGTTATAACAAAGCAATCAATCCGGGCTCTGAAAAAGGGGGTACCGTATATATTGATGATTTTGAGGGAACTACGGCTAACCTGCCGCTTACCATTCCGTCCAACTCCTGGGTAATTGCATCCGTACCGCAGGGTGATGAGAATTTGTTTCCTGAAACTACGGATACTACCATCGCCTTGGGGGCCAACCGCGCCGGTATGTCGTGGTACATTGCCGACCCTAGTGCACGCGATGCTATAGATGCTGGCGATCCTTACACCAGTTTGATCCAGTACCAGGATATTTTCCCGAACCGCCAATTGACGCCCCTGGAGCAATCCTCCTTGCGTCCGCTTGATATTACGTATTATCCAAGAGACCGCGGCCCTTATAACTATGAGCGTCCGGATGGTTATACCCGTAACGGCAGCAAGATATCGAATGGTTTGACCGAAAAAGGCGAATTGAACCTACCCGAAACACGTTGGGGCGGTATTATGCGGGGGTTGAATACCAATGACTTTGAGGCT
>CAIVGO010000832.1 GCA_903905445.1 uncultured Bacteroidota bacterium | reverse complement strand
GTCCCACTTCAAAAGAACATTCGTCGATACAAGTTCCAACATAAGCCCAACAAGTTTCCGGGCGGGTCCCAAAGGCAGCCTGCATGGCCTCCATCGTTTTACGTGCAATCTGCGCTTCTGTGCCCCGCCAGCCTGCATGAATAGCCGCAATGCCCTTGGTTACCGGATCTACAATCAAAATGGGCGTGCAATCGGCAATCGAAACGGCCAACAATACGCCTGGCACCTGCGTAATCAGGGCATCATAGCCATCTGCGCCGCCAGCTTCGGTTACTAAACGCACCTGATCGCCGTGCACCTGGTACGAAAAGGCCATTTGATTCGGATCAAAACCCAGGGTATTGCAAAAACGCCGCCTGTTTTCTGCCACATGTTCCAAATTATCGTCGGTGCTTTTCCCGAGGTTGAGGGATGCAAAGGGCGGCGCACTTACCCCACCATGCCGCGTGCTTTCGCCTGCCGACAAGCCCGGGAAACGCCCAAAAATAGCAGGACGGCGCAGCAGCGGTTTTTCTATATCCATCATTCTGTCTTGAAATTTGTCCGGTTAATCGAATATTCAAAAACCTGCTTCCAATTCAGCGCCTAACTTGTTGTTTTAGCGCTACTTTTGAGCAGTTTATATGCCTTTCGGCGATAGACTGTTTTTATTCAAACGTCCAATGTTCGTCCAGCATGATGCCTTATAGCGAAATTTTCAGCATGGCTTACCAAAATATCCGCGCCAATTTATTGCGTTCGGTACTCACCTTGCTCATTATTGCCTTTGGTATCATGGCCTTGGTGGGCATTTTGACTGCTATTGATGCCATTGCCTATTCGCTCAACGATAATTTCAGTGGCTTGGGCGCCAATTCTTTCAGCATCGAACGCAAATGGAACGAAGGCAAGGGTCGTCGCCAGGGTCGCCGTGAAAAGCCCGCCAAAGCCATCGACTTCAAAGAGGCGATGGGCTTTAAGGATCGCTTCGAATTTCCGGCAAAGGTAGCGGTTGGTTTGTATGGAACCGGGCAGGCAACGGTAAAATTCAACGATAAAAAATCCAATCCGAACGTAATATTTAACGGCATCGATGAAAATTTCCTGGATGTTAAAGGCTTAGATATCGCCATGGGCCGCAATTTCACTAAAACAGAAGTAGATGCGGGCACCCCGAACGCGATCATTGGATCAGAAATTGTTAAAATTCTATTTGAAGGTAAATCAGATAAAGCGCTGGGCCAACTCATTACCGTCAACAACAACCGTTATCGGGTCATTGGCATCATGGCTTCGAAAGGATCGACCATGAATGAATCGGACGACCGCAAAGTATATGCGCCGATTATCAATGTAAAAACCATTTTTGGTGGCAATGACGACCGAGACTATTTTTTGCTGGTAGCGGTACAAAACGGGGTGGATCTGACCACGGCTCAATCGGAAGCGACCGGACTTTTCCGGCAGATTCGCGGTTTGCATCCGGGCCAGGCAGACGATTTTACCTTGGAATCGAGTGACAGTCTGGTAGGCATTTTGAAAGAAAACACCACCAATTTGCGGCTTGCCACCATCGCAATTGGCTTGATGACCCTGTTGGGTGCAGCCATAGGCCTGATGAATATTATGTTGGTGAGTGTGACCGAACGTACCCGCGAAATTGGGATTTACAAGGCATTGGGTGCCACCAGCCGCAGTATTTTGCTTCAATTTTTGACCGAAGCCATCATTATTTGCCAAAT
>CAIVGO010000831.1 GCA_903905445.1 uncultured Bacteroidota bacterium | reverse complement strand
TTGTTGCCAGGCCATGATGCCGCATAAAAGGGTGTTGCCTGCCAACAATAAGGTAAAATAAAAGAAAACCATGGGGCGGCCCATCACAAAAAAGCCCATGCTGGTCGGATTGGTCAGCAGCCGGAACCAGGCCGAAAAGCCTAAGAACAGTGCTATTTGTCCAGAAAATCGCCAATTTTCACCCAAGAACCAGGCGAATAGGGTGGGGCCGGCAAATAATATAGGCAAAAAGTACACCGCACTGTAGGGGAGCCATTTCAACCAAAACCGAATCGGCACCCGGGGCTTTAATTGGCCTTGGTTGTATAAATCCTGAAACCACCGCAAGTTGTATTGGCTCAAGCCCGATTGAATCAAGGAAAGGGGGAGGTTGCAAATGCGGGCTGCCATAAAATATGCTGCACCCGAAACCGGATCAAAAAAGTAGGCGATCAACAAAACGATGGCCTGCTCCGATATACTAAGCAGCATGTTGCCCCCAGCGAGGTAGGTAAAGGTGTTTCGGTTTTTTGTAAAAAGTTGTTTTAATCCCAACAGGCGGATAAAAACCAACATACCTGGTGCTAAACGCCAGCTATATGCCATTAAAATACAAAAAGCATTACTGGCACAAAAGCAAATCAACAAACCTTCCGCGCCCAAATACTGGTGAAATACCATGGCTGCCGGATAAGCCATCAAGGCCTGCACCATGCGCAACCAACTCAAAGGCCGAAATTGATGTCCGCTAAGCAGCCAACTTAAATTCATTTGATGCCAGCCATGCAACAACAAGCCGGCCAACATCCAGCCAAACAGCGACGCCTGTGCGATCCATCCTACTAAAAATGCAAAGGTTAAAACACTCCCACCTACCACTAAATTACTCCATAAACCAATGGCATACAATTGTTTGCGCTCCAATAAATCCGATGCCTGTACCAGCGCCTGATCTGTTTTTAGTTGGGAAAAAGACCACAGCAGGTTGACCCAGGTAAGCAACAAACTCCAGGCAGCAACCGAACTGGCCGAATAGGTTCTAAGCAAAAACGGAATACAGGCAAACAATGTAAGTTGCGCCAAAAATCCCCCCAATACCATCCACCGTTGTGGGGTAAATAACGCATTTACCCGGTTTAAACACCTCATATGGTAGGAGGCATTACCGCGCTACCTGCTTCACCTACCTGGCGAAAACGCAATACACGCGCCGGGTTGCCGACCATAATGGCGTACGCCGGCACCGGACCCGTCACCACCGCCCCCGCGCCAATGATGGCAAAATCGCCAATGGTGCCCACTTGTGGTAAAATAATGGCATTGGCAAAAACTTTTACGTGCGCGCCCACGTGCAAGGCATAATATTTAATCGGGTTGTCTTCAATATTTTTGTGCAGACCATCCACCGGGTGCTCATGCGTGATTACTTTTACATCGTCGCCAAAGCACACATCGGTTTCGGTGTACAACCCGCCCGAATAATCCACCGAAGCACCCCGGCCCAACTCCAGCAACCCGTTCGTTTTCAATACACTGGAAGGGGCAGGATGGGCAGCGTACAAGCGGGCAAAACGGGCAAGGTACACATCAGGCGTATTGTAATAACGATGCACCACCCATTGCCGAACCAGCCGAAAACCAGGTAATTGGAACAGGGAAGCATCGCGGATCAAAATAAACAATACTCGAAAAATCATACTTTTCATCGCGGTAAAAACAAAAAAATGGTGCAGGGCCAGGATACTACAAATGTACTGAAACTTCAGAAATCTGCTGCGTTGTATCAAAACCTGGCTACTGAATTGGCCCCGCAGTTGCCGCTGTTTTATCAGCCCTGGTGGCTCGATGCCCTCCTGGGTAGGCAGCATTGGTTGCCATTGGCCCATGAAAACGGCATGATTTGGCCGGTTGTATTGAAAAAAAAGGGCCCCCTTTGCTACATCACCCAGCCGCCTTTTATGATGGGCAAGGCCTGGTTTTCTGCTGAAAAAACGATCCAAACTCCTGATATACCATTTCTGATGAAGCAGTTTCCAACGAGTCTTTATTGGCAAATAACGGCAAGTAGTGCGCAGGCAAAACATTTGGAACAGGCCGGGTTTACAACCAGACCGGCCTACACCTATCAGATTGATTGCCAAGCGGACCCCGCTCAACTATTGCGCAATATGAATGAATTGTCGCGCCGCAATATTTCCAAAGCGGGAAAGTCCCTGCAATGTCAGGTATCGCACGATGCAGACATCCTCCATGCTTTATCGGAACGGAGCCTGCGCCGCCATAAGTTGCCGATGCGCTACACGGCAGCGCAGTTGCAAAACCTCCTGAATGCATGTGGGGAAGTACAACAGGGCGCAGTTTATACCGCAGTTGATCCGGATGGCGCAATCCATGCAGCCTCTTTTTTTGTTTGGGACCAGCGCAGTTGCTATTTCCTCCTGGGCGGACTGGATGATCGCTTGCCGCAGTTGGGTGCCTCGCGTTTTTTGTTGTGGCAAGGCATTCAAATGGCGCTTAAACGGGGGCTGAATTTTGATTTTCATGGTGGCATGACCCCGAGTGTCGGGCAAGTGTATGCCTCCATGGGCGCACAACAAGTCGCTTATGTGCGTGCCGAGCGCTATGCATCCGCCTTAGTCAAAATGGCCGTACGCACAGCCAAACAGCTGTATGCACCCGAAGATCGCCTATTTCATTGAACGCCATGCAGGGACTTTTATATTACCGCACCCATGTGGATGATCCGAACAATTTAGGCGTTGTTCAAAAATGCCGCGCGTACGCAAAAGCATTGCAAAGCCATGGTATTCAAGTAGATGTATGGATGTACCACACAGCGGGCATCTTAAAAAACGACCAATTATGGTACCGTCCTGTGCTCCGGCCCAATAAAAAATCGATGGGGCATTTGCTGCTGTTTTATGCTTTGGGCGATTGGCAGATGGCGCGCCGCATCGATTTTAGGCAATACGATTTCATGCTGATTCGGCACATGCCGACGCACCCGATGTTCCGTTGGTTGTTAAAAACCGCCAAAAAGCAAAATCCGGCTTTAACCATTATTATAGAAATTCCGACCTGGCCGTATGATGCCGAAATGAACAATGGTTTTGCCCGAATACAACGCTGGATTGATCGACGGTACCGAACAAGCCTGTATCCCTGGGTCGATTATGTACTGAATTACTATGGTACCGAACAAGTGATCTGGAAAATTCCGGTTATCGCCGTGCAAAATGGCATTGCGGTCGATGAAATTCCAATAAGCGGTTGGAAACAACGCGATCCTACCCGATTAAACCTGTTGTTTGTCGGAAATTTGCAG
>CAIVGO010000830.1 GCA_903905445.1 uncultured Bacteroidota bacterium | reverse complement strand
TCCGACGTGGGGGGACCCTTCCGACGTCTACCGGGGACGCTTCCGACGTCCAGAAGTTTAAAACTCCAACACAAACCGCGCCCCACGCCCCGCATCCGTACGCACTCGGATATCTCCGCCATGCAACTGCATAATTTGTTTTGAAATACTCAATCCAACGCCCGATCCGGTAGGTTTGGTCGTGAAAAACGGAATAAAAATCTCTTCCAACAGGCCGGGTTCAATACCGGGGCCATTATCTTCCACTTCCAGGTAAGCCCGTCCTTTGCTGTTTGCGCCCGCCCGCAAATGGATGGCGTTTTCGGGCACGACCGATTTAAACGCCTCCCGTGCATTTTTAATCAGGTTCAGCAACACCATTTCCAGTTGACCTGGATCGGCCGAAAGCATCAAATCGGGCGGTTCTACGGCAAGCAAAAGTTGTACGGGATTTTCTTTTTTATCGGCCAAAGCCAGTGCCACCACATTGTCTAACAGCCGTTGCGCCGAAATGGTCTGTATACGCGGCATCGGAATGGCCGTAAAACTGCGGTAAGCGGCAACAAAATCGACCAAACTGCGGCTGCGCGTGGCCACCACTTCCAGCGCCTCTTCCAGATCATCGGTCGCGCCTGCCGGAGTATAAGGCTTCAAATCCGAACGCAACATGTCCTGCATGGTCTCCACCAACGATACAATCGGGGTGACCGAATTCATGATTTCATGCCGCAATACCCGTGTAAGGTCCCGCCAGGCTTCTAATTCTTTTTTCTGTAATTCCGGATGAATATTTTGCAACGTAAGCAAGCGCACCACCCGGCCCTGCAAATTTAAAATAACGCCTTGAACCGCAATTTGCCGACCTGATTCTGGCTGATACAGCAACTTTCCTTTGGCCTGCAAGTTTTGCACAAACTCCAGCAACGCATGGTGGCTGGCGGGCAAATCATGCAAGTGGTGCAGCCGGTAAATACCCAACAGTTGAAAAGCCGCACTATTGGACAGTAATACCCCGTTTTGAACATCAAAAGCCAATATTCCGGTCCCTAAATGCTGCACAATGGTGTTCATGAACAGCAAATTGGTCTCTTTTTCTGCCCGCGTTTGCCGAAAAGCCTCTAATACCTCATTAAATTCTCGATTTACCGCTTCAAAAGACGCACCTTTTTCTTTCCCAGCCGAAAATCGGATCGCAAAATCAGTATACCGTACGCTTTCAAAAAAACGCGCCAAACGCCGGTTGGTATCATTGACATAGTAAAACAAATTGTGGGCAACCAAAAGGGCCAAACCCGCTAAAAGCAAACTCCAAATTACCGGAAAATCGCCGCAAAAAAGCGCAACGGACCCGCCAACCGAGGCAGCCAACAAGCCAATACGCACACTCAATGCCAAAGTAAAAGATCGAAAATTGAACATCCGGTTTAAATAATTTCATGAATGTGTACCTCAATGTTCCGCGCGATTTTACCCAGCGGCAAATCATTGTCGTCCCCCCCAAATGGTTCCTCAATTTCTTCGGCAATCAATTCCAAACTGGCCAACACATAAAAAACAAACGCAACCACCGGTATCACCAAATAACCCAAGGTAAAAACCAGGCTGAAGGGCAAGGTGGCTACATAAATCAGGATGAATTTTTTGATAAAAACACTGTACGAGTAGGGAATTGGCGTGTTTTTGATTCGTTCACAAGCCCCGCATACATCGGTGAAGGCCTGGAGTTCATTGTTCAGGGAAAGGAATTGGAACCCCGTTATTTGCTCTTCAGTGGCCAATTGATTGGCCAATTGCAACATGGCCAACGCCAACTGATTGGGGACGTGTTTTTCGAGGTCGAGGCTTTGCTGTACATGCGCGGGCAAATCTTCAAACAACTCAATTCGTGTTTTTTCGGCCCGCAAATGGTCTTTTAAGGCCATCGCATAAGCCGGAATCAACTTCTGAAAATAATTGCGGTGGGGATCTTCTTCTGGCAACATACTGGCCAGTTTCATGGCAAGGTTCCGGCTGCTGTTGACCAGATTGCCCCACAGTTTTCGACCTTCCCACCAGCGTTCATAGGCCGTATTGGTGCGAAAAACCAATAAAAAGGAGATCACAAACCCCAATAAAGTATGCATGATGGTGAGGTTGCGTACGTGGCTTTGTTCGCCCAGTTTCCAATAAGAAATCTCCAGCCAGGCAATACCGCCGGAGTACGCGCACAGCAGTAAAATCCAGGGAAATAACTTCCGAATGGTGTCAGAACGGTCGAAATGCGTAGGCGCTAGCACCCATTTTTGCGGATCATGTGCAATCATATCGTGGTCAGAAAAGGCTTGATATTTTTATAAATTGTATTTTTCCAAACGGCGGTAAAGCGAGGCCCGAGTAAGTCCAAGTTCTTGCGCCGCTTCGGTAATATTGCCGTAATGTTTACTCAACGCTTTGATAATCAATTGTTTTTCCATCTCATCCAGATTCATGCTCATGTAGTCAAGCGTATCGGCATGCTCGTTTTTTTCGCGAAAAAAGAAGTCCTCTGGTTGCAGCTGCTCCTGTTTCGCCATGATCACGGCCCGCTCTACGGCATGTTGCAATTCGCGAATATTGCCCGGCCAGGTGTACCGATACATTTCTTTGAGCAGTGCCGGACTGAAAGCCTGCACATTCCGACCGTATTTTTGGGAAAATATCTGCAAAAAATGCAGGGCCAGCGGTTCAATATCGTCGGGTCGATCGCGCAAAGCAGGCAGTTGTATCTCAATTGTATTGATCCGGTACAGCAAATCCTGGCGGAAACTGCGCTGTTTCACGGCTTCAAACAGGTTTTGGTTGGTGGCCGCAATCACCCGAACATCAATCGGTTTTACTTTGTTAGAACCAACCCGCGTCACAGTGCGATTTTGTAAAACGGTGAGCATTTTTGCCTGCAAACCCAGGGGCAAATTGCCAATTTCATCCAAAAAAATAGTGCCGCCATCGGCTGCCTCAAACCGGCCGGGGCGATCTTCCCGCGCATCCGTAAATGCCCCTTTGATATGCCCAAACAACTCGCTTTCAAACAGGGTTTCTGTAATGGCGCCCAGGTCCACTTTGACAAAATTCTCTGTCGCCCGCTTCGATTGTGCGTGAATAGCCTGCGCCACCAGGTCTTTCCCGGTGCCATTTTCGCCCAACAACAGCACATTGGCATCGGTTCCTGCCACCTGTTCGATGGTGTCCAATACCGCCTGCATGGCCTTGCTGCGAAAAATAATCGGGGGTAAATCGCGCACTTCGGCCAAATTTCGCCCTACTTGCCGCGATTTTAACTGAGTGTTCTCGTCTTTGCTGTTTTTCAAACGCAAGGCCGATGTAAGCGTTGCCAGCAGTTTTTCATTGTCCCAGGGCTTGAGCACAAAATCGGTCGCGCCTTTTTTGATGGCCCGCACCGCAAGTTCTACATCGCCATAAGCCGTGATGAGTACCACCACTGCCGTCGGGTCAATGTCCAAAATCCGGTCCAGCCAGAGCAAGCCTTCCTGACCCGTATTTTTGTTGCGGTTAAAATTCATGTCCAGCAAAATCACATCATAACGCTGATCTTGCAATATTTGCGGAATCGCTTCAGGATCTTTTGCAGTTTCAACGACCGCAAAATGCCGTTTTAAAAATAACTTTCCGGCACTTAATACTCCCGGATTGTCGTCAACAATTAAAATATGTGCTTCGGTCATGGATGTTTTAACAAAGGTTGGTTGATTATATACCGGCAAAGACAATGCCTGCGCGTAACTCTATGCAAATCAATCAAAAAAATGCAACTTAGTGTTCATTTTCGGACACTTGTGTTCGCAGATGGACAAGTTTGAACAACGGTTTTGCGCTAAATCATTGATTTACATGCACTATAAAAAAATGGCACGACCTTCCCTTTACAATACAAACATACAACCTGAACGGGATCAATTTTAAAGACTTTTCATGGACAAAATTATCAAGAAAAAACGATGGACCTGGCAACGCATCCTGGGGGGCGCGGGTATCCTGGCATTTGCGGCTTTTGCTGTTTACAGTTTTTGGTTTTCAAACAACAAAAGCACCCTGAATGTCGACCGGGAAAAACTCACCATTTCCGTTGCCCAACGGGGGGTATTTGATGAGTTTATTGTGGTGACCGGTGTGGTCCAACCGCTGAAAACCTATCAATTGGATGCCATTGAAGGCGGTTATGTAGCCCAAAAGTACCTCGATGGCGGCGCTTCGGTTAAAGAAGGCGATCTCATCCTGAAACTCGAAAACCAGCGCCTGACCCTCGATTACGTCAACCGCGAAACGGAAATGTACGACCTCATCAACAACCTGGAAAATACGCGTTTGCAATTGCGGCAAAACAAATTTAGCCTCAAACGCACCCTTTCCGACCTCGAATATCAAATTCGACAGGCAAAAGATGAATACGAGCGCAACGCAAAATTATTTGCCGACCGTATTATTCCCGAACAGGATTTGATTAAAACAAAAAATACGCTCGACCGATTGCAGCAGCAAAAGGCCATTGAAATTGAAAATCAACAGTTTCAGGAAGAAAACAGCGTCACCCAAATCAAACAATTGGAAGGCACGCTGGACCGCACCAAAGTGAACCTGAGCCTGATGAAGAATAATTTGTCCAGCCTGAATGTAAAAGCCCAGGTTTCGGGCCTGCTTTCCCGGGTCGATGTAGAGGTTGGGCAAAGTATCGCTACCGGCCAAAACCTGGGGCAAATTGACGACCTGAGCGGCTTCAAAATGAAGGTGGAAATAGACGAACATTATATTTCGCGCATATTTCCCGGTCTGGAAGGCTATTTCGATTTTAATGGAAAAGCTGTACGCCTGAGTGTTTCCAAGGTGTACCCGGAAGTGCGCAACGGCCGATTTGAGGTGGATATGCGTTTTGTGGAGCCTGTCCCGGAAGGTATTCGGCGTGGTTTGTCGGTACCGGTGCGCCTTCAATTGGGCAAACCCACCGATGCCCTGCTCTTGCCAACCGGTGGTTTTTTCAGTAAAACAGGCGGCAGTTGGGTGTATGTATTGAGCGCTTCCGGCAACCGTGCTGAAAAACGCAACATTACCCTCGGCCGAAAAAATCCACAGTTTTACGAAGTCCTGGACGGTTTGCAGGTCGGCGAACAAGTCATCACATCGTCCTATGATAATTTCGGAGACAAAGATGTCCTAATGTTTTAACAATCAGCCATTTCAAGTCAATCAAAAAATCTAAATAACATGATCCGTACCACCAATTTGCATAAAATCTTCTCTACCGACGAAGTAGAAACGACTGCGCTGAACGGCATCAACGTCGAAATACAACCCGGCGAATTCGTGGCCATTATGGGCCCTTCCGGTTGTGGTAAATCCACCTTGCTCAATATTTTGGGCCTGCTCGACAGCCCATCGGAGGGCACCTATTCCTTTTTCGGCGCCGAAGTAGCCAACATGAGCGAACGCAACCGTGCCAACCACCGCAAAGGCAACATCGGCTTTGTATTCCAGTCGTTTAACCTGATCGACGAATTGACGGTGTTCGAAAACGTAGAATTGCCCCTTTTATACATGAAAGTACCTGCTTCCGACCGCAAAAAGAAGGTGGAAGCCGTGCTCGAACGCATGAACATCATGCACCGCCGCAACCACTTCCCGCAACAATTGTCGGGCGGTCAGCAACAACGCGTGGCCATCGCGCGGGCCGTCGTGGCCAATCCCAAGGTCATTTTAGCTGATGAACCGACCGGTAACCTCGACTCTGCCAACGGACTCGAAGTAATGAACCTGCTCACCCAACTCAACCAGGCGGGCACCACCATCATCATGGTAACCCACTCGCCCCACGATGCGGGTTTTGCCCACCGGATCATCAATTTGTTTGACGGCCGGGTAGTGACCGAAAATTTCCATGTTTAAAGTTTTTGGCCGTCACGTACGCAGTCTGTTTTTTCAAACCTACTGATTTCCAGCCGTTTTTCCACCTCGACTGGCGTATGCTGGCGGCCATTTATACCAAGATTTTATTGGATTTGAAGGATGGTTGGATAAAAAACTTGATTTTCAAAGGATTAGATGCCAACTGTTTTCATAACCACTTTGCGTTGACTATATTTTCCCTTTTCCCATGATCAGATTACAAGATATCGAGCGATACCACCAAAATGGCGCAACCAAAAGTTACGTACTACGCTATGTAAATGCCCACATTGCCGAGGGCGAATTTGTAAGTATTATGGGCCCCTCCGGAGCCGGGAAAAGTACGCTGCTGAATATTATCGGCATGCTGGAAGCATCCACTGCAGGTGAATATTGGTTTTTGGATGAAGCGGTACACAAATTTAATGAACGCCGACGCTCCGAATTGTACCAGCAATACATCGGTTTTGTGTTTCAGGCCTATCACCTCATTGATGATCTGACGGTGTACGAAAACCTGGAAACGCCTTTAATATACAAAAAAGTACCCTCCGCCGAACGCAAAAGCCGTATTGCTGATTTGCTGGACCGTTTTAATATGGTGGCCAAAAAAGACTTATTTCCCAATCAGTTATCGGGCGGACAACAACAATTGGTGGGTATTGCCCGCGCACTGATTGGTCGACCGAAATTGATCCTGGCCGACGAGCCCACGGGGAATTTGCAAAGTCCTCAGGCTAAAGAAATTATGGAATTGTTCAAAAAATTGAACCAGGAAGAGGGCGTAACCATTATTCAGGTAACCCATTCGGAAGAAAATGCCAAATACGGCAATCGGGTGTTGCGTCTTTTGGATGGAAGGATTTAATGCGCCCGCACCCGCACCAACGCATCATAAAGTTCAAAAAATTGGGGCACACTTTGGCTGCAAAGCGCACTGGAGCCGTTAAACAGGATGCAAATACCCACGTTTTCTTTGCGGTTGAACGCAATTTCGCCGCGATAGCCATTGACGTAACCACCGTGGTACAGGTAAGTATCGGGGCCGCGTTGCAGTACCCGCCAGCCCATGGCGTACGAAGCATCATCCCGACCAATCCAGTGCGGGAAAATGCGGCGTTCTTTGCTGGTTTTGATCACCGGCGCAAATACCTCGTCGAGGGTGGTATGGTCAACAAACTCCGGGAACCCGCCTAAAAGCATTTGCAGCCATTTGCCCATGTCCGTAGCGCTGGCATTCACCCCGCCAGCCGCAGCAAAGTCGTAATAGTGGGGCGAAACCGGTTCCTTGCGCCAGCCGTAACCCGTCGAAAAATGCGGTAAAGCTTTATTGGTGCAAGCCGCCATGCTCGCATAATCGCAAGAGGCCGTTTCCATGCCACAAGTATTAAAAATATGTTGTTGCAACAAGGTCGGATAAGGCAACTGGGTAGCACCGCGCAGCACCTCCTCGATCACACAAAAGGCCGCATTCTGATAACTGTAAAATGCTCCTTCCTTCGCACTTAGGCGTGCTTTGGGAAAATACTGCTGTACAATGGTGGATAGAGAATAGCCCTGTTCGATCAGGTTGGTAAAAGCGTGGTAGGGCAGGCCCGTTGTTTGCGACAAAATATGTCGGACGGCCACCCGCTTTGCTTGTTTAGGGTCAGAAAGTGCAAATTCTGGGTAAAATTGCTGTACCGGATCATCCCAATGCAACTTTCCCGTGTGCGTGATCATGCCCGTGAGTACCCCGGCAAAGCCCTTCGACAAAGAGCCGATGCGAAAAACCGTGTGTGCATCCACCGAATCGGGTTTGCCCGTCTCCCGCAGACCATATCCTTTGGTAAAAATGATTTCACCGTCCTTGACCATCACGACTGCAGCGCCCGGTGTGCCCGTTTGCGTCATACCTTCCTGGAAAAAACGATCGTAAGACTGGATCAATTGCGCGATTTCCGGCGATTGTGTTCGTGCCGGTTGGTCGGTCCATTTCTGATATGGCTCCGAGGCTGGCGCATAGGCGCAATCAGGAAGCATGCATAAACACAGGACAATAATGGCTGGGGGTATCAGGCGGATGGATGATCTGTATTGCATTGGGGGTAAAGGTAAAACAAAATTTTACTTTCGGGTTAGATACCGCTGTGCTCGTGGTGTGCTACCTGCTATCATTGGTTCGAAGGG
>CAIVGO010000829.1 GCA_903905445.1 uncultured Bacteroidota bacterium | reverse complement strand
GTCAATGATGCCCAGGGAATCGAGGTAATCAATGGCCGCGCGACCAGAACTGGTGATTTGCTCCACAAACGTGTTGTTCATCAATTCTGGTGTACCCACTACCGGCATGGTGGCATCCATCAACACGGCATAACCCTGCATTACAAAAAACAAAGGCGAGTCTCCGCGGTAATAGGTGAATTTATTGTCCGAATTGCGCACCTGTCCCGCCGTGCTCGCATCGCCGTATTCGAGCGGATAAGCCCAGATGAACAAGGGAACGCGCTGGCCCTTTTTATAATCCAAAGGCAAATACAAGGTGCCATTCAGCGGCACGCCATCTTTGCGGGTGTATTTGATCAAACGTTTTTCAATGCCCGTAAGCAAGGGCGCCGGATCCCGGAAGTCTGTCAGGGCCCGTTGCATCGCACTTTCTGTATAGCGCAAAATGTAATTGGGCGGAGTTGTTTTATTCTGGTACCGGGTAATAAACCGGCTGCGGTCTTTGCCCACAAAAGAAATAAACTCATCAAAAGCATTCGCCGGACAAGTGTACACGGGTTCGCGCTCTTTGGTTTTCAAATTAAACCGATCGAGGCGTGGAAACTGGCCCTTGGGTGAAGCACCCTCATTGGTAAAATACACCCAATTGCTGTCTTGCAACAGGACATTATCGCCATTGGGCAGGCGGTCATATACAGGCTCGCCCGGTGCGTTATAATCGTCGTTGATGCTCACATCAAACAAGGTATCTTTCGCTGCCGGGTTGCTCAAATTTACTTTATACGAGGTTGCCCAGCGCCGATCGCGGTCGTATTCCGCAACAATGGCCTGATCGGGGGTATTTAACCATTCAAAACCGGCAAAACGAAACTTTAATTTTGTCAGTTCTTTCGGTTCGGCGCTAAATGGTGCGTCTTGTGCCATCATTTTATCGCGGAAATCGGCCTTTTTAACCGGATCGCCACCATCCAATGCCTCTACCCACAACAAGCGGGCTGGAAACAAGGGCTGCCATTCGAACTCGCGTGGTCCCGTTACGACTCCTTGGCGAGGAATATCGTCCGTAACCGGAAATTCTACCACACTGCGCACCATTTTGCCTGTTTTATCCCAAATTTCTGTTTTACGGGCAAAATTGGCATACTGTACCCGGTACGAGAACGGACGGCGCAAACTGGTTACCAACAAATAATTTTCATCGGGCGAAAAACCCGCACTCATATACAAACCAGGCGCTCCCAGGTTTTGAACAGCACCCGTGGACTGGTTGACAATCGCCAATTGCGATTGCGCATAATATTCGAATAATTTGGCGTCGTTGTCGTTGCGCAACAAATCCTGGTACGTCATTACCTGGGCTGCTTTGCCATTTACTTCTTCTACCGCCGGACCACTGGGCACGTTGGAAATAACCGGCGCAGCGCCTCGGGCCGCTGGAATGGCACGCACCAACAAGCGCTCGCTGTCTTCCAACCAACGCATGGGGCTACCCAAAATATCATTCACGACAAAGGTGCCGACCCGTTTGGATTTTCCGGTCATCGCATCAGCAGTCCACAACTGAACGCCTTCTGCTGCATCTACCAAGAAAGCAATTTTTTTGCCATCGGGCGACCAGGCGCTGGCGTTCAGCCGACCCGCACCAGGCAATTCAATGGATACCTTTTTTTGTTCATTGATCCAAATTACGGTCAATGCCGTATATTCCGTGATCCGTTGGCGCGCATTCAAATTAGGGTTGATGCGTACACCGGCCAATTTCAAAAAAGGCTCAGCCAAAACGGCAATGCTCGGATTCGGGTTGTAATCGGTGAGCAACAGGGCCTCTTTGGTTGGGCTAATGCTTACACCGGGGGTAGCTTTGGCCTCTACAATACGCACCACATCATCGGCTGGGCGTTTGTAGGTCGATTGGGCCATTGTAAAATTTGCCGAAAGCAATACAGCAAGAAAAAGAAGTGCAATTAAACGCATGGAAAGTCTATGTTAAGCGGCGAAGTTATGGTTTTTCATCTATCAAAACGCTCATACCGCACCCGATGCAGGATGGAATTGCCAAAAATCGACAAACCCGCGTTGAAAACACATAAAGCGAAGGTTCCATACAGCACCCAACTGCCGCCCAACTGCTTTACGGTGGCCGCATCCGATACCAAACAAAGCCCGGCGCCCGTGAGTACGAGCCCCAAGGGCGCTTGTATTAACCATTGGCGATGATGATAACGCGCATCTTTTACCTTAACCATATTTTATTTTTATTACTCTATTTTTAAAGATTTAACCTCCCCATTGGGTGTTACAAGTATAAATTCCTTTTTCGTTTCCGTCTTCACTGGCAGCTTGCGCTCGCGTAACGTATAGCGCACGACCAAATTGTAAGAAAACTGCACGGCCGGTTCCAGTATTTCGGGATTGATCACAATATCATAATCGTTGGCAGGCACGGCATTGTAAAAACGGGCGCTGGGCTTGTCTACATTATTGACGATGATGTTGTTTTTCTCATCCGTATCAATCCGCTCGGAACTGAATGCCTGGTACCGTTCGTACCGGTTGATGGGATAAGCCACCCAGGCGTTTTCGGCCGTAACCAGGTAGGCCGAATCCAGTTGAATGCCAATGGCCTTGTACTGGCTTTTTATTTTGTTCAGGTATTGAAAACTTACTTCGCGCAAGTCGGCATATACGTTTTGAGGCTCTTTCACAAAATAATCTACCTTAATAATATCGTATATTTCCTGGTGGGCCGCAGCGCTTACAATTTTATCAAGTAAAGCCGGGGTGGCATAGCGGATGTGCACGTTTTTTTGCAACTCGAACCCTTTCGGAATTTCGGTATAGGTCTTTTTTGAAAACAACTTTTTGCTCACATCATATTCATATTTGGGCAAAAAATTGACCATATCGACATAAATCGCGTCGGCAGGAATACCCAGGTTCTTCAGTTCATTCAAAAAACCATCCAGCCGGGCATTGAACAGGGTGTTGGTTTCGTCGGCCGTTTTACCCGTTTGGATGAGGTTAAAAATCACCGTGTAAGAACTAGCCTTCTGGTTGGAAAGGGCATTGATGGTAATTTCAAGCTGATTGTTCTCCAGGATTGCCGCCGCCTTAGGCAACGCGCGGTACTGGGCATTATACTGGATGTTCTGGTAACTCTGTTGTTGGGTACCGTAATTGCCCATTACCTGTGCAGAGGCCTGCACGGTAACGAAAAGCAGCAAAACCAGGCAAAATGTAGTTCGGATCATGGTGTTATTGTTTTATAATTTGAACGGTGTTTCCTTCCAATTCCATGCCCGCCTCGAATGTCTTAACGCAAACGATCCATGGAACGCACCAGGTTTTCGTCTTTTTTAATAGCGCGTTGTGCCAAAAACTGGAAAACCATACTGCCCAAGGGCAAGCCCAGGCCCAAACCAAAGTGCCCGGCATTGGCATTAAATACGGACATCAATTGACTGAAAACCACACCGATGAGGGCCAGGAGTAAAATTGAAATCACCACCGACAAGCCGGTAATTTGTGCCTGCAACTTGCGGTTTTTGAACAAAAAGATCGCTACAAAGGACAAAACCGCGCCTAAAATGGTCAGTCCCATCAGCCCAATATTATCCGTAGGGGTCAGGACGCCATCGGTCAAACTTGCGGGCACTTCGGCCGTTTGATTCGTTATGGTACCATAGGGCAAGGCAAACTGACCGCCCAGCAAACCTGCGGCCAAAAACAGAAACACCGATTGAATACGTTGGATCATCGAATAGAAAAATTTTGTGCAAAAGTAGACGCTTTATACTAATTCAACAAAACGCATTCCACCCTTCGGTTTTTTTGCCGACCACTTTCCTCTGCATTATCTGCAACAGGCCGGGTTTTGCCGAAACCTTTCCAGGTAATCTGTGCAGCGGACACCCCATGATCCAACAAATATTGATGCACCGCTCTTGCGCGCCGATCTGATAATTCCTGGTTGTAAACATCCGATCCCACCGAATCGGTGTGCCCACTGATGCCGATCCGTTTGCCGGGATATTTTTGCAAAAACTGCACCAGCGCGTCTAATTGGGGTTTTGCGATGGGTTTCAGGTCCGATTTGCCCGAGTCAAACAATAATTCGGCACTAAACGTAAATTTACGTTCTTTCAAAATCCGGTTTTCGAGCGTCATGGGCTGGGTGTCCTGCGCCGGGCCTTCCAGCGGTGTGATGCTAATATCATCCATACAAATATAGGCCGCCCGAATTATTTTTTCAAACTTGCCGGATTTCCGGGTATTCAAACTGTCTATTTTGTGGCTTTGGGCAGGGCTCAAATCGGTGCTAATTTTCATTTCCGGCATAAAATTGCCGATAGCGAAGTACATAAATGGCTGATCAGGCACAAAATCGGCACTCAACTGTACCCACGCGCCCTTGGTTGCAAGCACCTGGTTAAAATTGACTTGCGGTTTTCCTTGCAGGTAGGAAATATCCAGTCCGTACCGACCATCCAATCCGGCAACCGTAAAATACACGCCTAAGTTATTCGCGCGTACAGGCAGAATCGGCGTTTGGGGGCTGTACACTTTTTTCAAATGTTCTTTCATCAACGCAGGGTCTTCTTTTACCCACACACTGAATTGGTACCGTTGTCCGGGTTTTAAAGGCCGCGTCAATTGCCCCTGAATAGCCTCGCGATATCCTCCTTTTTGTCCGGCATCGATCGCAGGCAAATAGAAAATGATGCCCGCGCAATAATTGCCGGTATGGACCGCTGGCAGCCAGGGGCAATTTTCGGCAGCCGCTAGTAAATCGGGGGTCATGTCCCTAAAAGTGGTCCAGGTTTCGGCGCATTCTGTAAACCGACCCGTGTAGCTCATAAATTCGCATGGAACGACCACGGCGTCCGGCTTGGTTTGTTCAAAAGAGGGGTTTTGGACCAGATTTTGGGTAAAAACAGCGTATGTTTTTAAAAAAAGGCCAACGAGGAGAATTAGTAGTCGCATAAAAAGGTGTTGTAGGCTTGC
>CAIVGO010000828.1 GCA_903905445.1 uncultured Bacteroidota bacterium | reverse complement strand
TCCCAGCTTGGTTACCTTGTTTTTATTGGTCGTGTAGTTGATATTGCCATCAACGCCCCATTTACCCCATCTTTTGTTGTAACCCAAAGTGATTTCCACCCCTTTGTTGTTCATTTCACCGATGTTTTGCAAGTAGGTGTTGAAACCAGATGCGCTCGCAACAGGAAGGTTCAACAACAATTTACTGGTGTTCGAATTGTACAGGTCGACGGTCAGGTTCAACGCATTCTGGAAGAAGCCAATTTCAATACCGGCATCTGCGCTGGCCGTGTTTTCCCAGGAAAGGTCTGGATTCGCAGGCGTTGTGATCGAAATACCGTTGTTAAGCGTCTGGTTGCCAAAAATGTAGTTGCTGCTGCTGTTGCTCAACTGTGCCAAAGAACCGTAGTTCGGGATCTGGAAGTTACCCGTCAAACCGTAGCTTGCGCGGATTTTCAAGTTGCTGATTACGCGGATCTTTTCGAAGAATTTTTCGTTTGAAATCGCCCAGGCAGCAGAAACCGCAGGGAAAACGGCCCATTTGTTGTTTTTACCAAAACGAGAAGAACCGTCGCGGCGTGCAGAAGCAGATAAGAAGTATTTGCCACCATAGTTGTATTGCGCACGTGCCAGGTATGAAAGCAAACTCCATTCTTGCAGGTTGGAGTTACCAGAAGAAATCTGACCTGCATTCAAAGTAGATACCGCATCGGTCGGGAAGTTGATCGAGGTCAAGGTATTGCGATCTTGTCTTTCTTTTTGCGCCGTGTAACCGGCAACAACGTCAATTTTGTGCTCGCCAAAACGCTTGGTGTAGTTAAGGGTGTTTTCAGTCAACCAGTTCAAATATTGGTTGGTGTTTGAAAAGCCAGAAGACACCGAAGGCAAAGCCGCACCAGGGGTTGGCAAATTGGAAGGGCGGTAGTAATCACGACGAAACGAATTGATGTCGGTCGCAAGGGTTAAGCGATAAGACAAACCTTCGAAAATTTCATATTCCGCATAGGTACTGGCCAACAGGCGGAAGTTTTGAATTTTGTCTTTTACCAAATTCGCTACGGCAACCGGGTTGATTTGGTTGGTTTGGCCGTAACCCCACACGTTTACGGAGTCGGCATACGTACCGTCCGGATTGTAAACCGGGAAAATAGGCGAATAACCCAGTGCCATTGCAATGATACCAGAGTTTGGAGAAAACCACGGACCTTCTGAGTTTACCACCTGATTGTTGGTGAAAGTCGGGTTCATATTTGCACCAAAACGGAACTTGTTGTATTTCGCATCCACGCGAAAGCGGCTGCTGTAACGCTTCAGGTTGTTGTTGATAATGATACCGTCCTGGTTGAAATAGTTACCAGAAAACAAAAATGTTACATTTTCATTACCACCACTGATGCTGATGGAATGGTTCTGCATCGGCGCCGTTCTGAAAATCTCTTTTTGCCAGTCGGTATTGGTCAAACCTTCTTTGCCAGCCAGGTAGGGCAGGATTTGTGGTGGAATGTACGTAGCCGGGTTGTTGCCGCGTACAGAGTTTGGATCTGTTGCTTTACCGTTCGGATTCACATCAAAATAGGCGTTGTTATGGCCATCATACGTCATTTGGGCATATTCATACGCATCCAATACGTCTACATAATCTGCAACTTCCTGCAAACCAACGCTTGCATCGTAACTAACATTGATTTTACCCGATTTGCCGCGCTTGGTCGTGATCAGGATTACGCCGGTAGAACCGCGTGAACCGTAAATCGCAGCTGAAGCAGCATCTTTCAATACGTCAATAGACTCAATGTCGCTTGGATTGATGGTCGCCAATGGGTTGAACGGCTGCTCGTAGCTATTCACGCCCGAAGAAGCACCGCGGGTGTCGTTCGTAACCGGAACACCGTCAATTACAAACAACGGGTTGTTGCCTGCGCTGATCGAACTGATACCGCGAATACGGATCGAAACGTTACCACCTGGCGCGCCGTTAGACTGCAACACCTGTACACCGGCCATTTTACCAACCAAAGCCTGGTCGAAAGAGGTAACCGATTGTTCTTTGATGTCTTTTGCGCTCACAGAAGCAACCGAACCGGTCAATTCACGTCTGCTTTTGGTACCATAACCTACTACGATTACGGTGTTCAAGTTGCTGGCCGCCGTTTTCAGGGCTACCACCAACGATTTGTCGCCTGCACGTGCCAAAACCTCTTGGGTTTCGTATCCAACATAATTGAATACAAGCGTGCTGGTTTGGCCTTCTACTAAAGTAAGACTGAAAGTACCATTCGCATCCGTAATAGCACCTTTGTCGCTGTCTTTTACTTTTACGTTGGCACCAATGAGGGATTCGCCAGTTTCAGAAATTACACGACCGGTCAGGTTCTGTGCAACTGCTGAATAGGACATAAACAGGGATAAAACCAAAAGCAACAAGGCTTTTCCTCCTTTCAGGAGCAGGTTTTCGTTGAGTGAAAGTTGATTCATGGACATTTTGAATTAGGAAATTGAAATTCTAATGAATTTTTAATATTTGACCCGCAAAAATCTTAAGCCAATGTTATAACTACGGATTCTTTAGGTTAACTAAATATGAATTGTCAAAAACGGACATTTAGCCATAAAAACAAGATTTACAATTACTTAATAATTAATTAAAACAACATATAAAACTTTGGCATCACACAACTATCTACATTAATTTTATATAAATTATACACCAAACAGGGTATTAATTCTCCATTAAGTTAGAACATACCACGCCGACGGAATGACGGTCACAACGTAGGTTTGTGTGCTTTTTCTTGTGAGGAACAATATGCATGTTTTCCTGCTCGCCATTTTTGCTGCACACCTTAATAATATAGGATGAAAAAATTTCAAATTTTACTGCTCGCCTTCGTGCTCATGGCATTTTCGACCACTGCACAACAAGGATTTGACCCCGGATACCACTTGTTAAAAAGCGGATCTTTTGTCCAGGACAAAAACTTCTATTGCTTTACCCTGCTCGAAGAAGTTTCCACGGCAAAAATGGCGGTGGCACAAGACGCCGAATTATCCACCCTGCTCAAAAATATCAAAACACGCATCGTCAGCGCCGTAAATGCCTGTCCGTTCCCATTTGAAATGGATTGCACCTTGCCACCTTTCTATTTTACAGCCTCCGAAAAAGAACAAGTGGGCACTCGTTTAAAAAACCTGGCTCAAAAAAATCCAGCCATCCAGCAATTGATCGCCAACCACATCCGTCCATCCGGGGTGTTTATTAAATATGCTGCGCAAAAAGACGATGAAATGCTGGTCTCAATCTGGAATGAAGCCTGCAATGGCCTGGAGCACATCATCGATACTTATGCAAAAGGTAAGAGAGGACGCTACCCCAATATCGACTCAGTCAACTACAACGTAAAAAGCGATGACTACAAACGGGTGGTGCTTTCTGTTGAGCAAAGTGTGCAGGACGATGCCCCCACCATGGAATTATTTTTTCAACCCATGCTCGATCTGGCGCTTACTTTAATGGACATCAACAACCGGGACGAAGCCGCACGCCATGAACCCATGGAGCAATTGGACAATAAAAAGGCCTTTGATTTTATCCCCGAAATCAAATGGGATCGCTACAAATACGCGACTATCCTGGTATTGGGCGCAGGACCCGATAAAGAAAACATCCCCCTGAGCGCCTCTGGAAAAATGCGCATCAAAGTTGCCGCCCGCAATTACCACAATGGCTTGGCGCCGCTCATCATCCTTTCCGGTGGGTATGTACACCCCTACCAAACGCCTTTTTGCGAAGCCACTGAAATGAAAAAAGCCCTGATCGAATTGTACGGTGTACCAGAACGCGCCATCATCATCGATCCGCATGCCCGCCACACGACCACCAATTTCAGAAATGCAGCCCGCATCATGTTCCGCTACGGCATTCCTACCGATAAAATGTCGCTGTGTACCACTGCTTTCGACCATATTATTTATTGCACTGATCCCAAATGGCAGTTCGACGAACGCAACCGGAAAGAATTGGGCTACCTGCCTTATCAGTTTTTTGAACGCATCTCCAGAAACGATATCGAATTCAAGCCTGTCATCACTTCTTTACACGCCGATCCGCTAGATCCCTTGGACCCTTAAATTCCTTTTTGCCACAATCATCCATTTTGAAATATGAGAACACCTAATACATACCTCGTTTTTTACCTGCTTGCCTGTACAAGCCTTTTTTACCATTGCACCAACAAACTCAAACAATCAGCGGTTCAGTCAACAAAGGAATTCTCCGATGTCCCTAAAGACCTGAAAATCAATCAAATACAGGTACTCGGCACCCACAACAGCTACGAACAACCGGTCGATAAAAATGTCATGGCGTATGTTACCAAAGCCTTGCAGCCCATGATGGAAAAGATGTTCGACAACATGTCGCCCGAGCGCAAAGCCGAATACATGGAATACCACCCTAACAAGGTGCCCATGAATGAGGCCTTGGCGTACAACCATCCCGACTTGACGACCCAGTTGGAAGCAGGCCTGCGCAGCCTCGAAATTGATGTATTTTACGATCCAACCGGCAACCGTTTTAAAAATCCAGCCGCGTATGAAGTGATGCGCAAACAAGGCATTACTGACCTCGCACCATTTGACACGGTCGGATTGGGCAAACCCGGTTTTAAAGTGCTGCATATTGCCGATTTTGACTTCCGCAGCCATTGCCCAACCCTCGAAGGCTGTCTTACCGAATTAAAAACGTGGTCGGCAGCGCATCCCGACCACGTTCCGGTGTTTATTTTATTGGAAATCAAACAACAAGGATTGCCGATTTTCCCCAATCCTACCCCCGTTTTGCCCTTCGATTCGCTCGCCATGGATGCCCTGGATGCCGAAATCGTACGCGTAATGGGCCGCAACAAACTCATCACCCCCGATGATGTACGCGGCAGTTACAGCAGCCTCGAGCAAGCCGTATTGGCCCAAAACTACCCTACCGTAGAGGCAGCACGCGGAAAATTCATCTTTTTGATGTTGCCCGCCATTGATGAGTCGATGGCAAAAATGTACTGGTCGGGCCGCCCTTCCCTCGAAGGCCGCATGATGTTTGTGCGCTCTACCCCCGGCACCCCGCGTTCAGCCTTTTTGTTGTTAGACAATGCCATTGTGCGCCAGGACGAAATTCAACAACGGGTAAAACAAGGTTATATCGTGCGCACCCGCTCGGACATCGAAACGTATGAGGCCAAAGTGAACGACTACACCCGGGCCAAAGCCGCCTTCCAAAGTGGGGCCCAAGTGATCTCTACCGATTTTTTCCGTCCCGGCAATACCTACGGCACCGATTATATCGTGAAAATGCCAAATGGAAAAATAGCGCGCTGCAACCCGATTAACAGCAATTGTAAAGAATAAAAGCTATTGTAAATCAAATAAATATAAAAATCATGTTGCGTTTCATACCGATTGCTGCCCTCTCATTGTTGCTCCTGAGTTGTTCGGCAACCAAACAAACCCTCCAAACCGTCAACCAACGCTTCGACACCAAAGGCCAGGCCCATAAAGTAGATAAAGGCATTTACTGGTATGCCTGGTTGGGCCAGGACAAACTGCTGAAACGCAACATGAGCATCAATTTGATCGATATTGACCTCAAAAAAGCCGATGTGACCTTCGATTTTGCCTGGTTCAACAACAACCGCGCGACGCTCAGCGCAATAGCCGACACGGCAGGCGCAATCGTAGCCGTTAACAGCGCCTATTTTGAAAAACTCGATGATGGCGGTTATGTGTCCTTCCATAAAAGCAAAGGCCACGTCGATCAATACATGGAACTGCCTGAAAATCATACCCGTTACTGGAAACATCAGGCCGCCTTTGTGCAAACGGGCGATCAATCATTCGCCTTCATTCAGGGCAACCAACGCCTGTACGACAGCCTGCCTTACGACAACATCATCAGTTCCGCGCCCTTGCTTATTGCAGACGGAATTCCGGTAGGTAAGTATTTTGTAGCGCAAAAAACAGGCGATAAAAGCAAATTAGATGGCGAACACCCCGATCGGCACCAGGCAGGCAATGGCCCACGGATGGCATTTGCCAAAACCAAGCAAAACCACCTCCTGCTCATCGCGGTAGATGGTCGCTCTGCCCGCGCACAAGGCATCAATGCCGAAGAACTCACCGATCTTTTGATGCAATTAAACGCCACCGACGCCATTAATATGGATGGTGGTGGCTCCCTCACCATGTTTGTGCGCGGCGCCAGTCCAACCGGCGTGGTGAACTACCCCAGCGACCTGCGCAAAAAAGACCCCAACCTGTTTGAACATTACGGACAACGGAAAAACGGCGCCGCGCTGCTTATAAAACCGAAAAGTGCTGCCGCCCGCGCTCGTGTACGGGCCATCAAAGTCGCCGCCGACCCGGAAGCCAAGGATTATATTGATGTAAAAAAGTAGAAAATCAATATATTTGCTTTTAATCCCGTTTTTTTAGCGGCACATCACGGATCATTAAAACCTATACATAATATGCATGCATTTTTATCCTTAGGCCGTTGGTTCTTCCCAATTCCTTTTGTGTTATTTGGACTCCTGCACCTTATGAACGCACAAATGCTGGCCGATCATGCCGTGCCTGCTTTTATGCCTTTCAAACTTGCCTGGGCTTATATTTCCGGTATTGGCCTCCTTGCAGCGGGTATCAGTATGTTAATCGGGAAATACGATAAATTAGCGGCCACCGTATTGGCTATATTTTTACTCCTGATGGTCATCCTAGTACAAGCGCCGGGTGCCATGATGGGGGATGCCGCTGCCCCGACAGCCATGAGTAATTTATTGAAAGACCTTAGTCTTGCCGGGGCGTCGATGTTGTATGCGCTGCATTATGCGAAGGATCGTTCGGTTATTGGGTAAAATAACCCAAAATGAGGTTTACCACAGATTACCGGGATTTACACAGATTTTAAAAACAGGATAATCTGTGTAAATCTGTGGTAAATCATCATTGCCTTTAAAACTTTCTACTCCTACATGGCCAGCGGCTAGCAAACGTTAAAACTCACCAGATTGTAAAAACTTTACATTTTGCTAAGTTTTCATCCCCATCTAAACCCTTATATTTGTATTGCAAATGCGTTTTTTAATCCTATCCAAATTTACTTTTCCGTATAAAAATGAATACTTATTTTTTAAATTTCAAATCCAATGAATTTGAATACTAAAATGACCTTAACCATCGTCAACGCAATTGGAAGCACCGTACAATATCTCGAAAGCGAAGGCATTTCAACAAAAATAATCGACTTATCTACGCAGCCTAATGGCTTGTATTTTGCGATTATCAGAAATGAAAAGGGTGTTCTAACCAGTTTACCTGTTCTCCTTCAACATTAATTTTTTTCACTATTATGGTACCATTGGCCCCCTTACCAGTGGTACCATTTTATTAATTTCTGCAATCATGAGAAGAAGAATATTGCTTTGCGCATTCATACATCTACTGACTTCACCTTTGATTTTCGCACAAAAACATGATTATCAATGGTTACAAGGGGAAGAATATGTATCGCCCGACAACTCAAATTTTATTTTAAACTTCAATTCAATTCCCCCTGAAATTGAAATACCCAATACCCAATTTCTCATAATTGGATCGATTATTTCAATAGCCGACGAAAAAGGGAAATTATTATTTTATACGAATGGCTGTACGATTGAAAATACCGACAAACAAAATTTGGAGAATTTAGGGACAAATGAATATTTATTGCCAGACAACTATTATTGTAAGAAAGACGGTTTTCATGCTTTATCGACTATCCAATCGTTATTTTCGCTGCCACTCTATGCTAAAGATAGTTTTATAGTTTTTAGTTGCAGCGATAATTTTTTTGTAAATCCTCAGCCCTGTGAAATGCCGTTTTTTTCCTACCATATCGTGGATATGAAACTCAACGACGGACAAGGTCGACTGGTAGAAAAAAACCATCTTTTAAGGGAAGGATGTTATCAAACGGCTTGCGCCAACAAACACGCCAATGGCCGGGATTGGTGGATTCTATTAGCTGATAATCAACAAAATTTATTTTATCGGTGGTTGTTAACACCGCAAGGTTTGAAGGGGCCTTGGACGCAGGAAATCAATAACCCGACGGTAGATGGCAACTGGTTTTGTGGCTGGAGTACTTTTTCACCTGATGGTAATCATTATGCCATCAATGCCTGCAGAACCGGCGTATTGCTTTATAACTTTGATCGATGTACGGGGTTATTGGCGGAAAATGCTTTGATCGAGCGGGTTTCCGACAATTGGAATTGGGGCGTTGAATTCTCTCCAGATGGCCGGTTTTTATATACAGTTTCAGAGAATAATACAATGTTGCTTCAGTACGACCTCAATGCCAATGATATTGAAAACTCAAAAGAAACTGTGTCTGTGTATACCGGCCCGGTAAATACACTCAATATACCCGTCTTTGGACTTCTACAACATGCGCCGGATGGTAAGCTATACATCTGGGCTGGGGATACACGGTATATGCATGTAATCCATTTCCCAAATCGAAAAGGGCTTGACTGCGCAGTACAACAACTTGCCGTTACGCTTCCCACAGCGGTACATGGTGCTAACCTCTATTACCCACACTATCGGCTGGGCCCAATGGATGATACTGTCTGTGATACCTTGGGCATCGATAACCTCCCCCAGGCGCTTTTTCGGTATGATATAGAAGACACCCTAAATATCAAGCAAATCACCTTTACGGATTTGACCAGTTATGCCCCTACCTTCTGGAAATGGACTTTCGGGGATGGCAATAGCAGCCAGGAACAAAATCCGGTGCATACGTACGCTGCAACAGGCAATTATCCGGTGTGCCTCATTGCCGGCAACGCCCACGCTTCGGATACTTTTTGTCGGCAAATAAATGTAGGCACCATCGGGGTGGAACAATTGCCTGCCATTCCAAAAGTAAAAGTATCTCCCAACCCCTTCTCCAGCACCCTCCGCATCGAGCTACCCGCCCAAGTAGGCAGCACCCCGCATTTTATGTTGTATGATTTGTTCGGCCGGGAAATATATGCCACTGATTTACAAGATTTTATCACAGATATTCCCCTGGCGCAGGTGCCTGCGGGTGTGTACGCGTGGCGCATGTACCTGCGTGGAGTGGCGGTGCAGAGCGGGAAGGTGGTGAAAATGGAATAATGGGTTTCACCACAGATTGCCCGGATTTACACAGATTTTAAAAATATAACAATCTGTGTAAATCTGTATAATCTGCGGTAAACCAAAAATCTGTGGAAATCTGCGTAATCTGCGGTAATCCCACTAAACTGTGGTACCCCCACCCAGCGCCCCCTGAATAATCTTCTGCTCAATATTCGTAGTAGAATACCCCGCCACAAACGGCAAACTTTGCACTTTTCCGCCCCGCGCCAACACCAAATCGGCGCCCACAATCTGTTCGGGCTTCCAATCGCCGCCTTTTACCAAAATATCCGGCGCAGCAATCCGAATCAACTCAAGCGGGGTATCTTCTTCAAATACCACCACCGCATCGACCACCTCCAGGGCGGCCAATAAATGGGTGCGGGTTTCCTCATCGTTGATCGGGCGGGTAGGCCCCTTCAAGCGGCGTACCGATGCAGCGCTATTGAGTCCCACCACCAAACGTTGCCCCAAATCGCGGGCCTGTGCCAAATAATGCAAATGCCCGTAATGCAAAATATCAAAACAACCGTTGGTAAAAACCACCACATCGCCTTGCGCACGCCATTGCGCTAAAGTGTGCTGAATTTGTTCAAAATCCTGGATTTTATGCTCAATCAATTCGAATGCGGCCACGTTTATACCTAGATTTAAATGGATTTGAAGGATGGATGGATAAAAAAAATTGATTTTAAATGGATTAGAAGCCAACTGTTTTCATAACAACTTTGCGTTGACGATAGGATATTTGGGTGAAATTATTTTCGATTCAAAACAGGCAATAAAATCAGGGAAAGCACGCCTGCAACCAGGTTATACAATATTTGGATGGTAAAAAAGGCAATGTTGGCATAAGAAAAACCATCGCTTCCGGCAATGCCATAAATCGCCAACCCTGCAATGGCCAGCGCGTGAAACGAACCCATCCCGCCCGGCGAAGGAATTACAAAGCCCAAGGTGCTAAATACAAAAACCATCAGCGCTGCACTCACCCCCAAATGCCGCGTGGGCGGAAAAGCCTGCAAGTTGAAATAGCACTGCAAATAAAACATCAGCCAAATACCCAGCGAATAGGCAATAAACAACCCCGGATTCTTCAATTTAAACACGCTGCGCAAGCCCTCCCAAAAGCCAATCAACAAACCCGCAATCTTTTGAACGATCGGAATTTGCTGAATTTTTGCCCAAAACAAATAAACAAGCAGACATCCAACCGCCGCTACCCCCAAAAATGCCCACAAGAAAGGATTTTGTAAAATGCTTTTGTTTGTGCCGCTTTTGTTTTGGCTGATAAAATCGAGCAGGGTTTGACCCTCAAAAATAAAGGCCAGCCCCACTACCAAACCCAAGCACAGAAAATCAACCAATCGATCGACCACCAAAGTACCCATCACTTTTTCCATCGGCACATTTTCATACCGCGCCAGGGTGCCGGCCCGCACCACTTCGCCAATGCGCGGAAACCCCAAATTGGCAAAATAACCTACCAATATTGGCAAAAAACTATTGAAAAAGTGCACTCTATGCCCCATCGGTGCCAACAACATCTGCCAACGCAAAGCACGGCATATATTACTCACCGTAAACGCCAGCACTACCAACAACATCCAAAGGAGGTTAATGGAAGAAAAGTCGTTCCAAAGTTTATCCATTAAACTGCATTGCTCCGGGGCGATGCCATCTAATCTGCATTGTTCCTGAAACGCCGCATTTTGGCTCCGAAACACCAAAGCCATAATCCCCAGGCCTAAACCCAGAAACACTATAAATTGTATAATCTTTTTCAACATGTCGAATCGCGCGCAATTTGCCGCAAAGTTGAGCAAATTCCCGCAATACCTAAGCCTCTTGCATCGCTTTCTTGTAGCAAAAGCGTGCTTTAGCTGTGCGGACGGGCAGGCGGTGGCGCACTCGCATGAAAGTCTTTCTGAACCAGATCGGCATAATTATCCAGCAATTCCAATACCCTTTCGCGTTTGGGTGCGCGTACAATCAGGCCAATATGGTGGGTTTTGCCTTCCATGCGCCAGCAAATTTCCGGATCCTGAAATTGTTGGGTATCCGGCGATTCCTGCCGCGTGAGCGATACAATAATGCCCGCATACTCCTTGCGCGGTTTCGGCAACTGGTATTTTTCACCAGCGGCCACGGCTGCTTCCAAACGCGCCCATTCGTACCACAAGTTGATGCCCGAGGAAGCATCCACCATGTCCGCCAAGTGCGCGCCACCTACGCGTGAAGCCGTTTCCAGGAAGTAAAATTCGCCGGTTTCTTTATTTTTGATGTATTCGGTGTGACTGGCACTGGTTTGCATGCCAAATGCATTCATCACCTTGGTATTGAGCGCCAACAATTGCTTTTCGTCGGCCGAACCAAAGGGCACAATGGCACTGCGGAAAATACCCCCGCCATGGGCTACCTCAAATGGCGTAGAAAGATACACAGAGGCCCGCTCAAAGACAATTTTGCCGTGTTCCGACAAGGCATCCACATGGTACACATCGCCGGGCTTGAATTGTTCTACCAAAAAACGATGCCGATCGCCACCCAGGGTATCCAAATGTGCCCATAATTCGTCGGCGCTGTACACTTTTTTCATGCCGGTCGCTGAAGCCTGGCCGCGGGGTTTTACAATCCACGGACCCGGATTCTCCCGGATAAAATCGTTGATATCGTCGTTGTTGAACAGGGAGGTAAAGCCGGGAACAGGAATACCCGCATCCCTGGCGGCAATACGCATGGCCAATTTAT
The DNA here is from genome assembly GCA_903905445.1 of uncultured Bacteroidota bacterium. Classification (GTDB taxonomy): domain Bacteria; phylum Bacteroidota; class Bacteroidia; order Chitinophagales; family Saprospiraceae; genus M3007. The sequence goes on along the minus strand of CAIVGO010000828.1, from coordinate 3,416 downwards.
CGCGAAAATGATGCGCGGTTGTTACACCCATGCCCGGAATCCTGAAATATTCGCGCAAAAAAGCGCCTTTTTCTACGTCAAAATCATCCAACGATACAATCCGGTCTATTTTGTGTGTGCGCATGAGCCAGGCAAGCCCAGCGGCGACATCATCCATCACCCATTCATTGTTGGGGTCTTGCTCCACATAAAAAATATCATCCACTGCCTCGCGTGCCCAAGGTTCATGTTCGAGTTTCTTCGAAGTAACCAGGTACACAGTCGCGCCTGTCGATTTCATGCCACGCAGAAAATCATTCCCTTTAAAATAGGATGCAATACAAAGAAAAGATAAGGGTCTGTCCATTTTGCCAAAAGATTAGAATGTTGAAAGGGCGATTTACGCTTTTGCGCTTATACATGGCAAAAAACGTAAAAAGTTTTCAATTCCTTGGTTAAAATGGCAGGCAAATGTTAAAACAATATGCTATACCGCTTGAAGGCCATTATGTTTTCTGATGTTTCTTTTTTGCCGCAGGAAACAAAATATTATTCAGGATCAAACGGTAGCCCGGCGAATTGGGGTGCAACGCCAGGTCGGTCGGTGGGTCGCCCACAAAGTGCCGGTAATCTTCCGGGTCGTGGCCGCCATAAAACGTCCAAAAGCCATTGCCAAAGGTTCCATGAATGTAGCGGGCTTCGGCAGCAGGCTTGTTATCGCCCATAATCAGCACATTGGGCTTGATGTATTTTTTCAAAAATGCCGTACTCTGCCCCATAAAACCCTTTACTGTGCGGGTTTGGCACTGGGTAAGCATGGTCGGCACCGGATCCCATTTTGCCGAAAAATCAAACAAGGTAAAATAGTCTTGCTCCGGGATTACACTCCGCGACAAGTTGTTGTCAATCGAGGAGTGCTCGTAAATACCCGGGTCGGTAATGATCGAAAATTGCTGAAAAGCGAAAGTTTTACTGTAATCCAATTTGCTTTGATAGCCCGGATCGATGGGGTTGCCATCAAACACCGAAGCGCAAATATCGGTACCTTCTGCCGCCAAGGCAATGTCATAAGTATCTGTAGCAGAGCACATTGCAAACATAAATCCGCCACCCGCTACATACCCGGAAATCTTTTTAGCCACGGCCAGTTTGAGTTGGCTCACTTTATCGAACCCATTTTGGCGGGCCAGGGATTCCATGAGCCTTACATGCTCGATGTACCAGGGTTGGCCGCTATAGGAACTATAAAACTTGCCAAACATGCCCGTAAAATCTTCATGGTGCAAGTGGAGCCAGTCGTATTCCGCCAATTTACCTTGCAAAACTTCCGTGTCGTACAGTACATCATAGGGAATTTCAGCGTAGGTAAGTACCATCGTCACCGCATCGTCCCAGGGTTGCACGACTTCGCCTTTTTCATTTTTATCGGGGGTATACACCGCAATTTTGGGTGCTTTTTCCAATTTAATCACATCCATATTAACCTCTGGATTCAGAATTTCATTTTGAATCGCCGCAAATTGGGCATCTGCAATGATTTCGAAACTCACATCCCGCGTTTTGCATTCTTTTTCAAAGGTAGGCGTAAACGGAAATACAAAACTGCCCCCTCGGTAATTCAGCAACCACCATGCTTCCACACCCTGGTTAATTACCCAATAGGTGATGCCGTAGGCCTTTAAATGGTTTTTTTGGGTAACTTCATCCATCGGAAGCAGGATGTACGAAGCGCGCACCTGCGATGCAAAGCAGGCGCATAAGGCAAAAACAATCAGTAAACGGCGCATAATATTGTAATTAAGTTATTTGGCAGAAAAAAGTATTTACGGTCAGATCCGCATAGCGCAGACTGTAATTCCCAAAAGCAAATTTACAGGTTTAATTGCGCACATCGGAGTTACGTGGTTGCATTTCACCGCTTTATTGCACAACTACGACGATTTTTCCTGCTTTGTTGGTGGCAATCCGGGTGATTTGCTTTACCCCGTATTTGGAGAGGTCGGCAATTTCAACCCAATCGGCATTTCGGCCTGGTTTGTATTGAAAGAGTTTGGCGTTGTTGCCTGCGATGTACGTGCCATCCGGTAAAACGCTAAAATCTTCTGTACCAACCGGCATTTTAACGACAATTTGAGCACTTTGTTTGCGCACATCCCATATTTTCAAAAACCAGGTCTGCTCCGTAGATTTGGCAACAAACGCAAATCGATTGTTGGGCAAGGCCACCAAACTCCGACCAACATTGGATGCCACCCTCGACAATTGTTGGCTTTTGATGCCCGCTGTAAATAATTGATGCGGTTGCGGCGATTTTCCTACAATAAAAAGGGCAGCCAGGGTGTCATTCACCCAGCAGTGGTAACCTACATCCGAAATTTTAGAAAATTCTACCCGCCCGTTATCACTCCGATCTAAAGGAAAAGACCAGAGGTGTTGCGCACCGTCTTCCTCCACCCTTACAGCCGAAAATCGTTTGCCGCCAGGCATCAATAAGGGAGAATATTCGGCTGTTTTTTCGGTCGCGGTGATGCGCAGTCGGGTTTGTGTGCCTAGGTTGAGCGACCAGATATCTGTTTGGGTGGTATCTTCCGGGGTTTGTACGGTCAGGTATAGTTCGGAGGCACTTACAAAACTAGGCTGATTATTGTATCCTTGTGGGTTAAACTGGCTCAAAAAGCGGGGTGCGCCCGGCTTCCAAATACTATCCGGCCCAATAGATGCCGACAGCAGGATCAGGTCAAAATGATCTAATTGCTGGGCCTTTAAGGGTGAAAGCAAGGCAAAAAAGCATAAAAAACGAATCACGGAGGGCATGTTCATAGAACTTTTACGAGGAGTAACGCTACACCGGATACAAAATTACAAATTCGGGTGGAAAGGGTAGAGGACAAATAAAAAAAGCCTGACGGTACAAGACCATCAGGCTTTTTTGTGGAGGATAACGGATTCGAACCGTTGACCCCCTGCGTGCAAGGCAGGTGCTCTACCAGCTGAGCTAATCCCCCGCGCCCGCCGTAGCATTTGCGAAGGCGGGCTCTTATGATCACCCAAAACCTTATTAAAGGCGAGTATCGCTTTTTGAGAAAATCAGCCTTCGCCGATTATGGTTGTGTGTAGACCAGCCTTTGCTAGTCAGTGCATTAAGTAGACCAGATTTCGCTGGACACTGTAGTGCGTTGACCAGATTTCGCTGGACACTGTAGTGCGTTGACCAGCCTTCGCTGGACACTATAGTGAGCGGACCAGCCTTCGCTGGATACTGTAGTGCGTTGACCAGCCTTCGCTGGACGATGCAATGAACGGACCAGCCTTCGCTAAAGCTTCGGCTGGTAAAGTAGGGCTAACCAGAGTTGAACTGGTGACCTCTACATTATCAGTGTAGCGCTCTAACCAACTGAGCTATAGCCCTGAACGAATTGAGTATTGATGATTAATGC
>CAIVGO010000827.1 GCA_903905445.1 uncultured Bacteroidota bacterium | reverse complement strand
TATTTTCAACAGGCAAAATTTCAATCGGGTAAACTTTTCCTGTTAAACATTCAACAATATTCATAACGCAAATATACAAAAAAAAGTTTCCGAAAAATGGAAACTGCTTTAATTTTGTTTCCGTATTATGGAAAGTGATGGGATTCCGCATGGCGTAGTTTCCGCATCCTGTATGCTTGGTATCCTGCCGTTATGCTTTGATCTTTAGCGGGACAGGTTAGAGCAAAAGCAGCGATGAATAGGATTAAAGCCTTTACAATCAATTTATTACAGTCCTTGGCCGCTCACGTTGCGTGCGCTTGGTCGAAAAAGACACAAGCGCGGCGGCGGTGCCGCCAATGGGGATATTTGTATAATTTATACCAACTGTTAAATCCTGTTTGAACCTTTTTTTATTTGACTTGTATTTATAAATAAATTCTTAGACCAAATCATCCTATAACATGCGTTTATTTTTAGGTATTACACGCTTATGTTGTTTTCTCATTTCGTTCAATCAGGTATCGGCTCAAAGCATTTTAGTGGCCGACCTAAGTACCAGTCCACCCAATGGGGTGCTATCCGTAGATTTGCAGACATGCCAATCTACCGTGGTGGCCTCCAACCTGAACATCGGACCTTTCGCTGACTTCTGGATGACATCCGATGGTACTTTATACCTGTTAAGTTTTGGGATTTATCCCAGCTATATACCAACCCTGTATGCGCACAATACTTCCACGGGCATAACCACAGCCCTGCAAACTTTTCCTACTTCACAATGGCCTTGTTCGATTTTCGGCTTGAGCGAAACATCGCTGTTATTAAATATGGTTGGACATTTCTATATATATGATATTCCTCAAAATACGCTTACACTGATTGGAAACGTGCCCGGTTTCAGCGGTTTTGTGGGTGAAATCTATGAATATAACGGCCAATTATATGTCGGCGGCAATTACGGTGGCCCGGTTGCGCAAACATACCACATTACCATTGGCCCGCCATTCTCCGTTACGTTAAGCACACTGGATGGCCCCATTCCTGCCGTTAGTCTGTGTGGAAAGGTGTTCGGACCGGCCACTGGCGCTTCTGCATTTGCCGTACACAATTTTAATGCGCCGCCAAATTCACTTAATCAGTCAAATTGGATTTGCCTTGATGAATTCGACGACACTTTTCAAGGCAGCTTTGCGCCCGATCCATTTCATAGCACCGGGCCGCTTTGCGACTGTACCTCGGAATCCGGTTCGTTCACTTACAACGGTCTCTTATCCAATTGTACCCTTGACCCGATACCCTTGCCCTACAACAACGATGCGACCCTTGACCCGGACGATAACCTGGTGTTTATGATTGCCCAGCCGGACAATTTTTCTTACCCGGATGTTGTATGGGTACCTTTGGTCACATACCAGGAACCAACTGCGACGTTTGTTCCCGGCGTAACCGAAGTGGGAACGTATTATGAAGTGCGTGCTGTGGCGGCGAATGCGGTCGGAAACATCGTGGATTTGAACGACCCCTGCATCGAAGTCTCCTGGGGGGCTGTCATTATCTGGAAGGAAAGCCCGACCGTAACGTTCGCGCCGCAACCAGATGTTTGCGCGGGCAATTGTCTGCAAATGCAGGCTACGTTTACGGGTACTCCACCATTTACCCTGGAATACAAGGTAACGGCTGGCCCCAGCCAACAGACGTTCACACAGGTTTTCAACAGCCTCACAGGCAGTTTTCAGGTTTGTCCACCGCCGGGCTATGTAGGGCCTTTGACGGTTGAGGCGACCAGTATTGCGAACGCGGATTGCACCTGTGATTAGCTGACAACGCTGGTCAGGTACAACGCAGCGAAAATCAATGCGCGGCGTAAAAATCCCATCCTCTAGTTTTGTCCAACAGTTGCTGAATATCCGTTTTCAATTCGTCCGCCGATTTGTTGGAGTAATAGTTATATGCTTCTTTCCAGATTTGTTTTGGGATGAATTCCATTGTCGATATCAAAATAGGTGCCGAACAAATTGAGGTTCCCCCCAGCAATAATTCACACTAGTTTTACTTTGTAAAGTACAGAGGGTTGGTATTTAGCACCGATTGAAGACCATAAATTACATATTTCTTCAATAGTTAAATTAATTGGCTCCAGGCTTATGCGTGATAATTCAACAGGAAAATTAGGAGATGATGCCGCATTAAATATGGGATTTTCAATAAAAAAATCAATTGTAACGTCAAGTAGTTCAAGCGATTCTGCGTAATATTCAAAGTTTGAGTGTACTAGAATGTAAATTGTA
>CAIVGO010000826.1 GCA_903905445.1 uncultured Bacteroidota bacterium | reverse complement strand
GTATTTTTACGGCAAAATGGTCGTTTCACGTGTTATGCCTACTGGCGGGGTGACAGAAAAAGTCGCCCCGTCAGTAGGCATAACGATTTTCGGATAAGAAAGGAGGCGTCTGTTCTATAGCAGGGATTTCGGGTTTGCCGAATGTGAGTGGCCCGCTTTTATTGACGGGGCGACTTTTTCAGTCACCCCGTCAATAAAAAAGGGGGGCTCTGGTATTTTTACGGCAAAATGGTCGTTTCACGTGTTATGCCTACTGGCGGGGTGACAGAAAAAGTCGCCCCGTCAGTAGGCATAACGATTTTCGGATAAGTAAGGAGGCGTCTGTTCTATAGCATGGATTTCGGGTTTGCCGAATGTGAGTGGCCCGCTTTTATTGACGGGGCGACTTTTTCAGTCACCCCGTCAATAAAAGTGGGATCTCCTGTGTTTTTACAGCAAAATGGTCGTTTTACGTGTTATGCCTACTGGCGGGGTGACAGAAAAAGTCGCCCCGTCAGTAGGCCTAACGATTTTCGGATAGGAAAGGAGGCATCTGTTCTGAACCAATAACGATTTATAAAATTTGTTAATTTTATTTACATCCTTAACTTCTGCCTGATAATATTAAAGTTGGTCTCCTTCCCCGAAATAAAATACCGAACCCCGCCTGGGCCGCTAAAGGTATCCTTACCCAAGCGCGTCATAAGGTTATTAATGGTGCCGATATTTCCATCCACAATTTGCACGTCCGGTGGCAATACCGCTTTAAATTGTGGCCGGAAAAACGGGAAATGGGTGCATCCAAGTACCACAGCGCCATATTGGCTCAGGTCTATTTCGGCTAATTGCGCATGTAAATAAGGTAAAATGAGTTCATCCGAAAATTCAAAACGTTCGGCAAACTGAACCAATTCTTGCAAAGGCAAATAATCTACCCGGTTGTCGGCATCGACGCGTTCAACGAGGTTTCGAAATTTTTCCAGTTGCAAGGTAAGTTTGGTGGCAAAAACCAGCACCCGTTTGTTGCCCGCAGCAGCGAGTGCTGGTTTTACCGCCGGTTCCATCCCGATGATCGGAATCGTATAGCGTGCTCTGGCGGCTTCAATCCCAACACTTGTTGCTGTATTACAGGCTACTACAATGGCCGCTACACCATGGTCCACAATAAAATCCATGGCACGTATAAAATGCAAAAGCACCTCCTCTTTCGATTTGGTGCCATAAGGTGCATGGTCGCTATCGGCATAGTACAGATATTGAGCATTGGGAAGTCGTTGAAGCGCTTCTTGCAATACCGTTAAACCGCCAATACCTGAATCAAAAAAACCGATGGCCGCCATAAAGGCTTAGTTGGTGATGCCTAATTTTGTCTTTACTAATTTGGTGACATCCAAGGTTTCGCTGGCATACAGCAAAAAAGAGGTGCTAGAGTCGAATACAAACATATAGCCGTTTTCTTTAGCTACATCATTCATAGCAGTATTCACCTTATCCAGCAGGGGTTTGAACAGTTCCTCGCGCTTTTTGCCGAGTTTTTCGTATACTTCCTTCTCATAAGCGCCAATTGAAGTTTCTTCATCCTTCAATTTTGTCGCTTGCGCTTCGTAGTCTTTAGGCGAAATGGTGCCCTGTTCCTTTTTGCGTGCCAGATCTGCAGCCGCTTCCTGAAGTGCTTTTACCCGTTCCTGACCGCGTTTGGTCAATTGATTTTGAAACGCCTGCAATTCACTGTCTGCTGCTTTTACTTCCGGAATCTGAGTGAGTAGTAATTCGGAGTTGCAGTAGCCAAATTTTTGAGAAAAACCAGCAGTTGTGGCAAAAAGCAGCAGACTGAGGGTTAGGACAATTGTATTTTTCATGTGTGTGCGTAATGTGGTAAAATCAAAAGGCAGTAAGTTGCCTGGTTGCCGCCGCAAAAATAGAACGAGTTCCTGATTTTTGCGCTATCGAAAACGAATGCGGTGGAAACAAACAACTTACCGCCTGATTAAGAAGGGATTATTTCGTCAAAAGCGACTTAATATCTTCTGTTTTGTCGTATTTTTTATCAGCAAACAACATTCCGGAAGCACTGCCTTTGTCAAAAATAAACTCAAAACCCTTGGATTCTGCAAAGGAAGTGATGGTCGAGTACACTTTATCCTGAATTGGTTTTACCAGTTCTTCGCGTTTTTTGAACAGGGCGCCTTCTGGACCAAATTTCTGGCGTTGCATTTCGCGCACTTCTTTTTCCTTGGCTAAAATTTCTTCTTCGCGGGTCTTTTTCATTTCTTCACTGAGCAACACTTGCTCGGCTTGGTACTTGCTGTACATACCCTTGATTTTATCCTGTTCGCCAGCAATTTCCTGACGCCATTGGGTGGCAATTTTATCCAATTGTTCTTGTGCTTTCTGGTATTCAGGCAACGCTTCCAAAACAGCGGTAACGTCTACATAAGCAATACGTTGTGCGGTCGCAAATCCACTGAGGGTAACAAGCAACAGTGCGGTGGAAAAGAATTTTTTTAACATGGCTTTAGTCGATGTTGATGTAAAGAGTAAGGACGAAGCGCGTGCTTTTAATGGTGCGCTTTCGGGCCAAAAGTAGGGGTTTTCCCTGCTCAGTTTGGTGCTTTGATGCAGGGGAAGGGGTTGTAGTTGTCTGAAAGTCTTAAGAATTTTTACTAAATGAATTCTAATATTTTGATTGTCAATGGTTTGTTTGTAAGTTCGGGGCCGAATTGTTTTAAATTTTAACCACGGTTTAACAAGCAATTCGCGTGATTTGATCGGGTGTATGGTTTATGGGAACACTTCCAGGGCCATCGCCATGCTTTTCCCGAAGGCTGCTCGGTCGATGGGCAGGTTTTCATTTTTTTCGTCAAAAAAGAACACCAGGTTTTCGGTCGCCATGTTGCCGGTAAGGTCATCTTTGGCCATCGGACAGCCGCCATAGCCCCGCATGGCCCCATCGAACCTGCGGCAGCCGTTTTCCCAGGCAGCCTCTATTTTTTCGCGCCAATTATGGGGTTGGGTGTGCAGGTGTGCGCCAAATTCGAGTTTGGGATACTTTGGAATCAGGTTGTTGAATAAATAGGAAATGTTTTCCGGGTTGGAGCACCCAATGGTATCCGACAAAGAAAAGATGCGAATACCGAAGGTTGCCAGCATATCTACCCATTTATGCACAATTTCGCCATTCCAGGGGTCGCCATACGGATTTCCAAACCCCATGGAAATGTACAAGACCAATTGTTTGTTGTGGGCAACGCACAATTCCTGAATGGCTTTGGTGCGTTCGAGGCTCTCGGCAATGGTCGCGTTGGTATTGCGCAATTGAAATGTTTCGCTGATGCTAAATGGGTACCCAAGAAAATCGATTTCCGGGTATTGGCAGGCATCTTCAGCCCCGCGTTGATTGGCAACAATGGCCAATAATTTGGTGTTGGTTTGGGAAAGGTCTAATTTTGCCAGCACTTCGGCGGTATCGCGCATTTGCGGAATGGCTTTAGGACTAACAAACGATCCGAAATCGATGGTATCGAAGCCAACACGCAACAATTGGTTGATGTAGGCAACTTTTATGTCGGTTTCGATAAAATCATGCAAACCCTGCATCGCATCGCGGGGACATTCAATTAACTGGATTGCGTTTGGCTGACTTTGAACAGTGGTGGGTGTCAAATTCGATTTTATTTTGTTCGGGTGTAAACAAATTTTGTCCGACAAAGTTAGGGGAGTACAAGTTAAATTAATCAACTCAAGGATATGAAAAATAAGGGATACTGGCTTTTACTGGGTTTTTTGCTCGTAGTATTTGGCTTTACCGGATTAGTGCTGCAAATGGTAGGAACCCAGTGGGTGTTTATGGGCTTTTTGGAGTTGCCTGGCCGCCTGTTTGCATTTGTTTTTAAAATTTTGATGGTGCTCGCAGGCGTATTAATCACCGTTTTCGCCAATACAGATTGGGAACGGGAACGTAAGGAAAGCAGCGAGCCCTAGGGTTGTTTCACGGCGTGCTTGATGTAAAAAACATAGATTGAGCCATATTTCTAATTATTTGGGGCTTGCAGTCAAAGGTAGAATCACCTTATCTTTGTGCTCCAAAAAAGATGTTTTGCTATGAAAAAATGGTTTTTTTCCTGCTTTTTCCTTTTGATGTTTGTTTTTTCCGCTACTGCACAATCTTCAGACCCATTTGAAGAGATGGAGCGTGCTTTTCAGAAAATGATGGATCAAATGCGCGCTGGCATGGCATTTGGCCCGGGGCAAGACACCACCATTTATTTTAAATGGGACACCCTGCGGAACGATGGCAACGGCAGTTTCTTTTTTCGGTTTAATCCCCAAACCTTGGGCATGCAACCTGGCGCTGAATTTGACTTTTACGAAGAAATGGATTCGCTTTCCCGGCAGTTAGACCGCGCGATGTTTGGGCAAAGACACCCATTGCCTGCGGATGACGGTGCAAATCCGAAAACGGAAGATGAGTTGTTGCCAGAGGAACGGTTGCGGTTGGAGGATGAAAAGGCTCCGAAGACAAATGCACCCAAAAAAGGAGAACGGGCTGATCCGAAAACTTCGAAATTAAAGACTACCCGAATTTGATGCTAGTGCCAATGTTGCACTAGTTACAAGGATGATTTTTATAGGATATAAGTCCTTTATAATCAGTTTAAAACGCTTTTGTTGCGCAATTTTACCGCTTTTTTTGGTCCGTTTGGAAATTTTGTGTGATCTTTACAGGCGTTTTACGCTTCAACAATGACCTGATGAACCTGAACTTTTTTATCCGTGTGGTGTTACAGGGGGCAATCAGCGTTTGATTAAAGGATTTTATTATGGCAAACGAACAAGTGGATGTGATCATTTACCGGATGCGGGATACGGGTTTGGAAGTTTTTATGGTAAATAAATGCGCAGAAGGTGCAGATGAGGCCCAATGGGAAGCTACTGAAACCTTGCAGTCACTACCGGCAACTTTCACTAATTGCATTGAACTGGAACCTGTTACGTTAGAAAACGGAGAGTCACGTAAAGCGATTGCCATTGAAGCCGATTGGCATGAAATTCCGTCGTTGCGTGCTTTAATTTATGAAGATTATCGCGTTGCAAAAGAAAAGGCTAAGCAACGGATCAAAAGTCTGGTTCCTTCCATGGAAAAAGGCGCTTTTGTTGCAGTAAAAGAAGCGTTTAAACGCAGTTTGCCCGCACAATATGCTTATCTGAAGGAGTTAAAAGATGTGTTACAGGATAAAGAGCAAACGAAATATATTTGATCTTTTTTTATAGTAAATAGCCGCTTTGGCACAATCCGATGTAATTTTTTAGTGCCGCTTTTGCAGCCGGTAGCAGGTTTATAAATGCTGTTTTTTGCGCTGTATTCAAACCTTCGGGTGTTTTTTCTAGCATATTTAGGGCATCAAGTGCCGATTGAGCAGTAGCAATGGCACCCGGTAAGTCGGCAAGTTGGGGTTTGATCCAACGGCTTTCCACCAAATCGTAATAGGCCGGAATTTTTTCGAGCAGGGCGATGAATAGGTCGGCGTTTTGTACCCCCTTTTCTGGAAGGCAAATACGTTGGGGTAAAACACCCAGTGCATATTTTTGTGGATGAATGATTTGTCCGTAACTGCGGTGCAGAGAGTCGAGCGCAAACAATAGATAAAACAATTTTTTCTGTTGAATTACCGGAAGCGTTGCTGCGGGAATGGCTTGTGCGCGTTGTTTGCAGCGGGCGATAAAAGCCAGGGTTGCTTCACTGTGTACCTGCGGAATCGGCAATTGGAGGGTGTCTGTTGATGTTTTTATCAGAAAAGTTTCTGGTTTTGGATGTTTGTAAATCAAATCATGTTCCAATCGATTTAATTGTTGTTCGGGGCTGCTACAGGAAATGCCCCAAAAAAGCAGAAAAAGCAGGATCGTATTGCGCATAAGTTTTTTTTGAAGTCGTAAAGATGGAAGTAGATTTTTAAATTAGAAAGGTATATTTGCCCTGCAATTACAGCGCGCACCTAATCAGGAGCGTTACCCATTATTGAAAATTTACATGGCATCAATCTCCGAAGTATTACAACGGCTGGAAATTATATTGGCGTGGGCCAAAACGCATCAATCACCTCAAGGTTATTTTGCTGCCTTGTATTATCAAATGACCAAGGCGGTGGAGGCGGGTATTAATGCCAATATGTTTGAAAATGGCACCCGTATGGAGCGTTTGGATGTGATTTTTGCCCAGCGTTATTTGGATGCCTGGGATGCCTGGCAACAAGGCAAGCCTGTTACCAAAGCCTGGAAAGTTGCATTTGAGGCAACCGAAGATCCATCTGTACCTGTTTTACAACATTTAATATTGGGGGTAAATGCGCATATCAACCTTGATTTGGGCATTGCGGCGGCACATACCCGGCCTAAAGATGCCATTTTTGGCTTAAAACGCGATTTTGAGTTGGTCAATTCAACCATCGGAACTCTGGTAGATGATACCCAAAATCGGCTGGCGCGTATTTGGTTGCCTTTTCGCTGGATGGATTGGCTGTTGCGGACGAATGATGAGGGTATGATTAATTTTAGCATCAAAATGGCACGGGGGGCGGCCTGGCAAACCGCGACGGCAATTGCCTTTGCACCAAATGTGGAAGCAGAACGGAATTTAATCAAGGAATTAGATGCAGCCGTAGCGGTATTTGGAAATCGATTGTTGCATCCGGGTTATTTTATTGGCCTGGGTTTGTGGTGGATGCGGCGATGGGAAATTGGAACAGTATCAGAAAAAATAGATTTATTGTTGGCATAATATTGCAACCAAGCACTGAAAACTTGTGTTTTGTTTCCAATTAAACGATGTATGGAAGATATAAAGCGTACTGGTACGGACAAATTACTGCACGCAAAGCAGGTTTTGGCGCAAGTTTGTGATCCTGAAATACCGGTATTAACCATTGAAGATCTTGGTATTATACGTTCCGTAAATTTATTAGACGATGAAACCATGGAGGTGGTGATTACACCCACCTACAGCGGATGCCCGGCCATGGGCGTAATTGAAGTAAATATCCGCGCAGCCTTACAATCGGCTGGTATCCAACCGGTTAAAGTAACAACCGTGCTTAGTCCGCCCTGGACTACCGATTGGTTGAGCGCTGCAGGCCGTGAAAAGCTGGAACAGTTTGGCATTGCGGCTCCTTTATCAGCCTCTTTGGATAAAAAGGCATTAATGGGTGAAAAGGCGGCGGTCCATTGCCCACTTTGTGGTTCAAAGCAGACAGAAATGTTGTCACAGTTTGGATCCACGGCTTGCAAGGCCTTGTTTCGCTGTTTGGAATGCCGCGAGCCCTTTGATTATTTTAAATGCCATTGAGGGATCATCTACAGGTTTTAAAGGCTCTTAATTGATCTGCAAAAGGATAAATCTGATGCGGCTAGGTTGCGTACTATTAGGGACACGCTTATTTTTGTGGAAATATTTTGAATCAAATTTTTAATTTTAATCCTTTAATCCGTGAAGAAACACACTTATCGCATGCGTTGTGGGGTATTTTACCACATTTATAACAGGAGCATTAATGGCGAGGATTTGTTTAAGGATGAGCGTAGTTTTGCCTTATTTTTGGACAAATTTACCAAGCATATTCATCCGGTAGCGGAAACGTATGCCTATTGTTTGTTAAAAAATCATTTTCATTTGTTGGTGCGTATTCGGTCGGCGTCGGTTGTGAACCATTGGTATGAGCACGAACGGCTCCCCCACGTCGGAAGCGTCCCCCGTCGACACGTCGGAAGCGTCCCGGACGCTTCC
>CAIVGO010000825.1 GCA_903905445.1 uncultured Bacteroidota bacterium | reverse complement strand
GCGGTGATGGCCGGTATGGAAGTGGTGGTGGTTGCCTGCGACGAACGGGGCAATATTGATGTAGCCGATTTGAAATCAAAAACCCTGCAATACGCCGATCGCTTGGCGTGTTTGATGGTGACTTACCCCAGCACACACGGGGTATTTGAAACGAGCATTGTTGAAATTTGCGATTTTATACACCAGTTTGGAGGCAAAGTGTACATGGATGGCGCCAATATGAATGCGCAGGTGGGACTAACGAGCCCGGCAGCCATTGGCGCTGATGTGTGTCACCTTAATTTGCACAAAACCTTTGCCATTCCGCACGGCGGTGGTGGCCCGGGCATGGGACCCATTTGTTGCAACCTGAGCCTGGCGCCTTATTTGCCGAACCACGTTTTTGCCGAACAATCGGGTGGGGTAGAGGGTACTACCGCGGTAAGTGCTGCACCTTGGGGAAGCGCAAGTATCCTGTTGATTTCTTATGGTTATATTCGGATGTTGGGTGCGCAGGGCGTAACAGATGCAACTAAATATGCCATTTTAAACGCAAATTACATCAAAGCGCGTTTGGAATCCGATTTCCAAATCCTGTATACGGGTGAAAATGGCCGTTCAGCGCACGAATTGATCGTCGATTTGCGGTCGTTTAAAAGTATCGCCGGTGCCGAAGATATTGCAAAACGCTTGATGGATTATGGCTTCCATGCGCCTACCTTATCTTTTCCGGTAGCAGGAACCATCATGATCGAGCCAACGGAAAGCGAAAGCAAAGCCGAATTGGACCGCTTTTGCGATGCCTTGTTGCAAATCAGAAAGGAAATTGACGAAATTGCGGAAGGCAAATACGATGCACACGATAATGTGTTGCACAATGCACCGCATACAATCGACATGGTGACTGCCAATGATTGGTCGCATGCCTACAGCCGCCAAAAAGCAGCGCATCCACTGCCATATTTGCATGAAGGCTACAAGTTTTGGGCCAGCGTTGGTCGGATCGACCAGGCATTTGGCGACCGCAACCTTGTTTGTACTTGTCCGCCGATCGAAGCATATCAAAATACAGAAGCCTAAATGATTCATTGGTACGCCGCTGCAAAAGCATTACACTTAATCGGTGCCATCTCCTGGATGGCCGGTTTGTTTTATCTGGTGCGGATTATGGTGTACCATGCGGAAGCAAATAATAAACCCCTGGAGGAGCGTCGACTCCTTCAGGGGCAATTTTCTTTGATGGAATGGAAGGCTTACAACATCATTCTAAAACCGGCGGTGGTGATCACCTGGTCGTTTGGTGTGATGATGTTGTGTTTGCAGCCCATCTGGTTAGAACAACCCTGGTTGCATGCAAAACTGGGTTTTTTAGTGCTTTTAACAGGCTATACCCATTATTGCAAGGGACATATTCGCCGTTTGGAGGCAGGAACATCCACCTTTACCCATTTACACTATCGAGCGCTCAATGAGGTGCCCACCATTTTAATGGTAGGGATCATCTTTTTAGCTGTGTATAAAAGCAGCATTCATTGGGTTTCCTTGGCCGTGGGGATCGGATTGTTTACAGCACTTATTTTTTATGCGGTAAAAAAAGCCAATCGCAAACGACCTGATTAATGCTCGTGGCCAATAATCCAACTTTGGTTGGGGATCGTTACGCTGATTTCGGCCGATTCGTCAAGCAGGATACACTGACATGCGAGCCTACTTTCCAGCCTTGGATTGATGGCGCGGTCGATAAAATCTTCCTCTTTATCGGATATTTCTTCGATAAAGTCTTCCCCTTTTTCAACATAAATGTGGCAGGTAGAACAGGCACATACCCCGCCGCAGTTGTGGTTGAGGTGTACGTCGTGTTCTTCGGTAATTTCAAGAATCGATTGATCCACATAATTACCTGTTACCGTTTTAGCAGGTATGGTAGGATCTTCAAAAAAAAAGTGAATTGTAGCCATGGTATTACAGAAGGCTGCCTGAAAAGCAGCTTTAAATGTCATGCTGAATGCTGATTGTCAATAACTTAGGCCAAAGCCCTTGCACAAAACAATACAGCGCGGAGTGTACTTATAAAAATCGCGGCAAAGATAGCATTATACCAGGATTAAAGTGGATTTGAAAGATAGTTGGATCGAAAAAATAGTCAACTAAAAGTCATATCCCAAATCGCAGCAAAGTCACGAGTAAAATAAGCACGGAAGTATTGACCGTTTTTCTTGTATCGAGCTCCACTACGATCATTCTATCCAGCTGTTGATATTCAAATACTTGAATAGAGTCTCCCTTTTGAATTTCAGCAACTAAGGCTGGCTTTGCATATAAATAAACATTTTTGCCATTTTCTTGGGCCGCCTTTTTTGACTTTGTTTGAATGACTTGCTTAATTTCCGCAGGAGGTAACTTCGCAGCACTACAACTAATTGTTTTTTTTCGGCAACTGTAGTTGTTTAAACGCCATGCGTTTGAGAGTGCATTTTCGGAATCAACTAAATATAGGTTGACCTTTTTGCGATCCAGTTGCTGTATACGGTTGATGGAAATGGGCGATGCCTTGTAAAAGCGGCATGCTGACTGTGAAAAAAGCAATATAACAGCAAAAGTCCAAAACTTTAATGGTGCATATTTTCGGGTAATCATGGTTAGGAGCGTGTTTTAAAAGGTAAAGCCCATCAGGATGCCGGGCGCAATGGTAAAATTGTTGTCTGTATTAGTAGGCGTAGTACCCGGGTCTAGATCATCGACCTTATACTTGACGAATTCAACGCCAAAAGGCAAATTAACTTGGAAAACCAAGGATTTCAAATGCCATTCTAGACCGACTTTGACCATAAACTTATTGGTTTGTTGGGTTGATTTTTCGGCATATGCAAATGAAAAGGTTTCAGTGACATAACGGACGCCTTTGCGCACATCAAAGCCTACAAAATAGTTGCTGCGATGTCCTGTCATGCGCCCGTGCAAAAAATGCCTCCCAGTAATACCTACTTCATAGCTGCCTTTGCCAATTGCCAAATTTACTCTTCCGGGTATTGGGAAAATCGCATTGTAACTCAAGCCAATATAACTAAAAGGCGACACTTTATATTCTGTTGAAATTACTACTGATTGGATGGGGAAATATTCTGCAAAATCAACTTGATTATTCGTGCCCAGGAGGATGATCCAATGATCATTTTGCTCGAGTTCATAGTCGTAAATTTGTGCAATTTGGGCCATAAGTTGACTGGAACGGCCCAAAAAACAAAGTGTTAGGCAAAATAGTATGGGGGCAAATTTGTGTTTCATCGGACTGTGTTTTTTATAATGCGTTTTACAGTTTTTCAAAAAAGGTATACCCAAATTTGAGCGAAGGGATAAAAACGAATAATGGATTATCGGTATCCGTACTGTTGTTTGTGTTGCCTGAATAAACGGAAATGGTACTTGCGAACTCAAAACCAATCGGTACCCCAATGTCAAACACCAAATGATTTATACGCCATTGTTTGCCAAGTTGAACCATAACTTTAGTGGTTCTTGTCCGCTCCGTGTAGTAACCAGTAACATCTCCATAACTTCGATTATACCTCCGAATCCCTTTTCGCAGGTCAAATCCCCAGTAGTAATTGCTCCTGTGCTTGGATAATTTTCCGTGTAAAAATGATTTATTATCAATCCCGATTTCATAACTATTTTGAAATAAGTAATTTTGGCTTTTCTCAAAAGCGTTATAAATGTTGTTATATTTAATGCTTATTTGATTAAAATTGTTAACATTATACGAAAGTGACCAGGTGGCCGATTTGACAAGATGCTCTGAAAAGCGCACTTGGGTGTTGGTGCCAGCCATGAGTTGAATACGTGGATAAGGTTTGTTTTCATAATCAAAAATAGCGGGTACCTGCCCTAAGAGGGTGTTCATGTTGCATCCAAGGCATACAAGCAGTAGTAAAATGAAGTTTTTCATGTTTATTTTAGGTATTTATGATTAAAAGTTATACCCAGATTTAAATGGATTTGAAGGATGGATGGATAAAAAAAGATTTTTAATGGATTAGAAGCCAGCTGTTTTCATAACCACTTTGCGTTGACTCTAAAGCTACCCTCCAGAGCCCAACACTAATAAGATTGGAAACCACAGAACTCCTAATGCTATACCAAAGATGATGGCCAGGTTTTCTAATACTTTATTGGCTGATGCATCTCCGTCCTGTTCCACGACTGTAATTTTTTCAAGGGCATGATAATCAAACGTAACAGAATCTTTGCCGTCAATTTGTGCGATTAAACCTGGCTTCGCAAAAAAGAAAACATGGTTATCGCTATTTTCTGCATCCTGTTTATTTTTGATCATCACAACTTCTGATGCCTCCGACGCTGGAAGCGGTTGCAATCGACAGCTAATTTCATCTTGGTGGGTTTCCACCGCATGCATGGACCACACTTTGGTCAACACATGCTCATTGTCAATTAGGTATAGTTTTAGTTTGCTTTTGTCTAGGTGGTTGACACCATAATAAGATAAGGGGAAATGGTTATGTATCCTGCAACTGCTTATTCCGATTACAAGCAGGATTAAGTAGCCGAGGCCAATAAGTGGTTTGAAATGAAGCCTGATTTTCATGGGTTAAGGTTTTGATGAATGAAGTTAAATTTCATATAGCGTGAACGCGATGCGGCAGAAAATGGTTTCTACCACGAGCGGCAAGCAATTTGTTGCGTGCTTATTAAAAAAGTGCATTTGTCGCAACAATGTAAAACAAATTTGCCAAATCCCAAAAACTAACCTAATTTTCAACCCTTACGCGTTTTTTTCTGGTCCGGAGCGCCCTGTCTAACAGGTGGTTATCAAATTTAACAACATCTGTGCCATGTAACTGTTGAACCAATCCGGGTTTGGCATACAACCGCACATCATTGCGACTAAAATAGCCTTGTGAAAAAGACCTATCTCTTTAGAATTTGTAACCGGCCTTTACGGTGTAAATAAAGATAAAATCATATTCGAGTGTACTACCCCCATAACCGGAATAATAATGAACACGTTCAATTCCAAAAGGGAGCACGATCTCGAATACAAAAGGCTTTACAATCCATTGTGCTCCAAATAAACCCATAAACTTAAAGGTCTTTTCCTGGGATTCGCGATAGGCCATATTATTTGCTACGGCCGGGGCATATTTTCGGAAACCTTTTCGGAGTTCCAATCCAATATAATATTTTATTTTACGATTACTAAGGCGGCTACGGAAAAAGTGCTTGTTAAAAATACCAAATTCACACCCTCCCTCTTTCAACAAGGAACCTTTTTCTTGCAAAAAGGGCATAAAAAAATTGACTTGCACCCCAAAATGGTCTAGCCGCTTTGGACAATATTCCAGCGCAATAAAACTCGACCTTATTTTAGAGAAACTAAAGGTTCTTTGTATATTAAGTCCAGCTTGAAGTATAGAAAATGGCTTTGACTTAAGTTCATAGTCGTAAATTTCGGCAACTTGTGCTATTGAATTCAGGGTTACACAACAGCAGAAAATTGTTAAAGTATAGAATAACCAATTGTTTTTCATGTATTTCAAGTTTGAATACCCGTTTTTATTTATAAATCAATCAAACATTATTAAAAACCAGTCATAGCAAGTAGTATGAAGAATAAAAGTAGGAGGGATAATATGGCAGTACCTACAATAACAAAAATTTTCAAAGCCGTTTTACCCAGCGTTCGATCGTCATCCAGTTCAGTAACTTCTATTCGTTGTAATAAGTGATAATCAAAGGTGACAGAATCTGTGCTTTTTAATTGTTGCACCAACGAAGATTTAGCATACAACCGCACATCATTGCGACTTTGATGGGCATCTTTTTGTGAAGAAAGCGTCATTAAATCGCGCGCTTTAGAAGGTGGGAGCTGCTCTATTTTACAACTTATATCATTTTTTTCAAAACTGTAACTTTTTATTGCCCAAACCTCACTAAGATCATGCTCATTATCAATTAAATACAATTGTACTGGTTTATTCTTTAACTGCTGAACGCCATGATAGGAGAGGGGGTATTGCTTATAGACCCTGCATCCGGTTTGCAGGAATATGCCAAGTATTAAAAGCAGCATGATTCGATGATCTGATTTCCACGGCTTCAAAACCAATATTTTTTCTTTGCGGATTGCCATAATTTGGGAAATATTTTAAGGTGAAAATGTTCTTTTCCGCAATTTTGTGATGGTATCTGGTGTTTAATTTCCCGAAAAAAAATCTATTAGGTAGATTGATGGGATAAGAACTACTGCGGTAATACCGATAAACAATAGCGTATTTTTTACAGATTTATTAAACGTTGCCTCATCATCACGTTTTACTACTACAATTTTTTCAAGAGCACCATAATCAAAGGTGATCGTGCCTTTATTGATGATTTTTGCAATCAGATATGGCTTCGCAAAAAACAGGATGTTATTTTGGCTTTCTACGGCATCATATTGGTCGCTAATCATGACGACTTCTTCCGCCTGGAAAGCGGTGAGTTGCTTTAAACTGCAAGTAATTTTGTTTTGATCGATTTTCATCTCCTGCATAGACCATACTTTTCTTAACACATGCTCGTTGTCAACCAAATATAATTTCAGGTCCTTTTTATTCAGTTTATTTAAATCGTAATAAGACACCGGAAAATGTTTGAACACGGAACAACTACAAAAGCCAGCAGTAAAAAGGAGTAGCGCTAGATAAGCACGCAGCTGGAAATCAAGACTGATTTTCATGGGTTGAGACTTGGGTTTAATAGGTTGAAGCGGTCGTACGGTGGTTGCAACTTGACAAAAATCAAGTCGTAGTAAAACCTGCAACCCGTTCACTGCGTGATTATAAAAAAAGTGCATTTGTCGCAACAATGTAAAACAAATTTGCCGAATCCAAAAAACTAACCTAATTTTCCGCCTCAAATCCCCAAAACAAACAGGATTTATATGCAATTTGGAACGCATCAGTCGCAACCACCTTTCGAGGCGCCGGAATTCAAACGTTGGAAATTTCGGGATCTAAAGATCTATGCCTCAACAGAATGGCTTGCCGACAATAAGAAGAAATACCGACAGGTCTTTGACCGACACGAAACGACCTACATCTACGCCGAACTGTCTTTTCACAACAAGTACTACGACATTGAGGACTGGGAAGTAAATGTGGAACTCCGCTGCTATGCTGTAAAAAAGCAACGCAAAGAAATCTGTGTGCTCCCCTTTCGTCGAAAAGTAAGCAAATATGATGCCGTAGGGTATGTGCGTGAAGGATGGGGCAACAAACAAGAAGGTGTTTTTTGGAAAAAAGGCGCTTATGTCTGGGAAGCTTGGATTGAAGGCGAAAAAGTGTCTACCAAGCATTTTCATGTCGAAGACGCTGGCCGGGCCTTTACGAAAAGCGACAACCCCTACTGTGCCATCAGTTCCCTGCGCATGTATGAGGGCCCCTACGACGATACCCCCGAGTTTGAACGCATTTATATGCGGCGCTTTAACGGGGAAGAAACCCGCTATATCTACGCCGAGGTAACGCTTAAAAACCTGTTGCTCAGTAAACAATGGCAGTGCGAACTGTTCATTAAGTTTTACAACGATGCCCGCGAGCTCAAAGGCCAGGTGGTGCGCCTGCACCGGGTAGATAAAGGCGATGATGGCGTGAAAATCACCGCAGGCTGGGGCTCAAACGTCAAAGGATCCTGGCGCAATGACCGCTATACCGCCGAAATTGTGTTCATGGACCAATTGCTGGCAGTGATGCCCTTTGAAGTGAACAACGATTGGGAAGAAGGCACCAACGGCGTCTGGCTGCCCGAAAAAGGCCAACAGGTGTTCCTGCAACCCGAAGAAGAAGACGCCGAATCGTTTGAAGAAGTGCTGTCCAAACTGGATGCCCTCATCGGCCTCAACGATATTAAAATGAAGGTGCGCGAACACGCACAATATATTCAGTTTTTACAACTTCGTAAAGAAAAGGGATTCAGCGAAAAAGACGGAATCAATGTGCATTCTGTGTTTATCGGCAACCCGGGCACCGGCAAAACAACGGTCGCCAAAATGATGGGCCGCCTGTACAAAAAAATGGGCCTGCTTACCAAAGGCCATGTGCATGAAGTGGATCGCACCGACCTGGTAGGGGAGTACATTGGCCAAACGGCACCGAAAGTAAAAGACGCCATCGAAATGGCCCGCGGTGGGGTATTATTTATTGATGAAGCCTACGCTTTGGCGCGTTCTGCTGAAGATTCCAAGGATTTTGGCCGAGAAGTGATCGAAATTCTGGTAAAAGAACTCTCCAATGGTCCGGGCGACCTTGCGGTGATTGTAGCCGGTTATCCCAAGGAAATGAAAACCTTCCTCGACTCCAATCCGGGTTTGCGCAGCCGTTTCAAACTTGCGTTCGAATTCCAGGATTACCTGCCGCAGGAACTTTCGCAGATTGCCGATTATGCTTGCCGTGAAAAAGAAGTGATGCTGGGCTTGGAGTCCAAATTCCGCATCGACGAGTTTATTACCGAGGCTTTCCGCACGCGCGATCGCTCGTTTGGCAATGCACGTTTTGTACATGATTTGATCGATAAAGCCAAAATTCAACTGGGTTTGCGCGTCATGTCCAACCCGAAAGTACGCGAACTTTCCCCGGAAGCACTCACGGTTATTTTGCCGGAAGACGTTGATAAAGTACAAGTTATACATAAACGCCCATTGCCAAATATTCCGGTAGATGAAAATCTGCTGCTCAAAGCATTGCACGAACTGGACAGCCTGATTGGCATGCAGAACGTGAAAAAGGATATTCGGGAAATGGTGAATCTGGTGCGTTTTTATCGGGATACCGGTCGGGATGTATTGGGCCGCTTTTTCTTGCATACCGTGTTTGTAGGCAATCCGGGTACGGGTAAAACCACGGTAGCGCGTATTTTGACCAAAATATACAAGGCGCTGGGCGTTCTGGAGCGCGGCCACATGGTCGAAACCGATCGCCAGGGCCTGGTAGCAGGATATGTTGGTCAAACCGCCATCAAAACCACGGAACGCATTGACGAGGCCATGCAAGGCGTATTATTTATCGATGAAGCGTATGCACTCACCAGTTCTGGTCGGGGTGCGCAAGGTGATTTTGGCGATGAAGCCATCCAGACTTTGCTGAAACGGATGGAGGACCACCGCGGCGAGTT
>CAIVGO010000824.1 GCA_903905445.1 uncultured Bacteroidota bacterium | reverse complement strand
TCCATTTTTTGCGTCTCAAATTGAATTCGGAGCGCTTCTAGCTCCTGGAGTATGCAGTCCAATTCAAACGAGGTAACGGATGCCGCTTCTGATGCGCGACCCTGTGCCTGCATACCCGGATGAAAGGGTACATTCTTTTCCAAAATATATTTAGCGCCTTTTTTCATGGACAATACTTGTGAAGCCATACTGGAATAACAATTCTTGTGCCACTAACTACATCCTTATGTAAATTACTTGAATAAAACGTCGAAGAACAAATGTCTACTTTAAATAAACTGTGAAGGTAGTGCCAACATTTACCTTACTTTCGACCGCCACACTTCCCCCCATGGCTTCTATTTGATTTTTAGAAATAAACAGCCCCAGTCCTTTGGCATCGGCATTTCCGTGAAAGGTTTTGTACATTCCGAATAGTTTGTCGCCATTTTTTTCCAGGTCTATGCCCAATCCATTATCCGAAATTTGAAGCACTTTTTGCACTTGTGCATCAACAAAACGAATCGTAATTTCTGGTGTTCGTTCCGGGTGGCTGTATTTAAGCGCATTGGAAACAAAGTTAAAAAGGATACTTTCCAAATAGGCGGGGTTGTATTGCACTGCTACCCCGGCCGGAATATCGCACTTGATCTGCGCCTTCTTAGCGAGCATTTGTTCTTGTAACAACAACAGCGTTTTCTGAATATATTCGTTTAATTCCAGCGTCTCAATTTGTAAATTGTCATTTTGTTGAATAGAAACGACTTCATTGAGGTTGTGCAAGGTTTCATCGAGCCGGGTTGCAACCGTTTGCAGGTGGTTGAGCATCATTTGCTGTTCTTCCGGATCGCTTGCCTCTTGTAAAAAACTCAAAATCGTTTTGATATTGCTGGCATGTGAGCGCAGGTTATGCGAAACGATATAGGAAAAATTGAGGAGGCGCTTGTTTTGGTCGGTTGCCAGGTTGAACGACTTTTGCAACTCAATTTCGGCCAATTTGCGTTCTGTGATTTCAATTCGAATAGAAATATACTGATATGGACGGCCTTGGGTATCCAAAAAAGGTACAATGGTGTTATCTACCCAATAATAACTACCGTCTTTGGCTTTGTTTCGGATTTCGCCTTTCCAAATTTTTCCACTGGCGATGGTATTCCATAAATCGCGAAAAAAAGACTTGGAATGATACCCGGAATTGACAATATTGTGGTTGGCGCCCAGCAATTCCTCCTCCGTAAATTTGGCTATTTTACAAAAATTGGCATTTACATAAGTAATAATCCCCTTCGGATTGGTGATGGAAACGATGGAAGACTCATCCAGGGCAAATTTGTAATCGGAAATTTCTTTTAGAGACCGTTGTAAGGCAATTTCATTCAATTTTCGATCCGTGATATTTTCGATCATCATGACCACACCCGTTACTTTGTTCTGTTGGCCTATAACCGGTGTAAATTTTACGGCATACCAAAATTCTTCTTTATTATTGAAAAACAGATTACGTTCATATTCCATGGTTTTCCCATCCAGCACCGATTGAACCATGAGTTTCAACCCGGCGATCCGTTCGGTGGGGAAATAATCAAACAACAAATCATTCTTTTTTAGTATTTGATTATGTTTTCGATGGATAAACAGGCTTGCGGGCCGGTTGAACGAACGAATATGCAGGGTATCCGACATAAGAATATACCCGATATCTGTATTTTCAAAAATGGTTCTTAGACTAGCTTCCGATTTATACAGTGCTTCTTCAGCCTTTTTCCGTGCACTTACATCGCGGTGGATGGAAAGTATCGCTGCTCGCCCATCAAATTCTATAAGCGAGGAGTTGATCAGCAGGTCAATGACGGAACCATCTTTGCGGTAGTGCTGGGTTTCGTAGTTTTTTACGGTAAGTTGTTGCAGCAGTTTTTGAATTACGACTTCGCCTTGTTCCACATTTTTGGTCATGTGTTTCAAGCAGAATCCTACCAGTGCGGAGCGTTCATAACCATACATAGTACAGGCCATTTGATTGGCATCCAGGATGATTTCCGAATTAGGTTCAAAAATCAAGATCGCATCTGTAGCATTTTCGAAAAGATACTGATACCGGTAATCCGATGCGTTTAAGCGAACGGTATTTGAATAACCACTTTCCATGCGAGGGCAGATTAAAAACGCTTATTGAACGGTATTTACTAGCAGCAGTTTTTGAAGCGTTTCTACATCCAGGGGCTTGCTGATAAAACCAGCAATCGAAGCATAACTGTGTGCCTTTTCTTTATCGCTCGGCGCGATAGAAGAACTTACAATGTAAATCGTAATTTTCTTATCTATTTGCGGCAGTACCGCCAAAAAAGATTCCATGAATTGCCAGCCATCCATCACAGGCATATTAATATCCAGCAAGATCAAATCTGGCATTTCGGATTTGGCATCCAGGCGCTGTTGCAAGCCTTGCATAGCATCCCGTCCATTGATGTAGGAAAGGATTTCATAACGATCATTGATGCGTAAAATTGACTTTTTAGTAAACAACTGATAAATTTCGTCGTCATCAATGATGCAAATCGTATCAATTTTTTCCATGAAGCATGATTTTAAACCAACAGGCGCTATACGCGCCAACTGTGGGTTTTAAATTTTGAATGTTGGTTGCTTTTGGATTATTAGGTTTGCTCAGCGCCTGTGAAAAATTAAATTTTTATAGGCGCTCAATGCTCCTCTAACTTAAGCTGAACAATTTTGAGCAAGGTGTCGGTCTCAACAGGTTTGCTGATGTAGCCCGCAATTTCTTCATAACCTACCGCTCGGCTTTTATCAGAGGGCGCGATCGAAGAGCTGACAATGTAAATGGTCGTTTTCTGTTTAATCTGCTCTTTAACCTTCATAAACTCATCCATAAACTGCCATCCATCCATAAATGGCATGTTTATATCCAACAAGATAATATCGGGGAGATGCTCGTCGGTCTGAATCAAATTTTTAATATAATTGATCGCGTCCTCGCCATTGTAAAATGATAAGGTACGCTTGCTTATATCCAGCTTTTGAATAGCCTTTTTGGTAAACAATTGATATATCTCGTCATCATCGATTATACAAATGGTATCAATTTTCTTCATGAATTCGTGTTTTACAGGGAATCTTCCAGGATTAATCACCTTTTTTAAAATCGGTTGGTCGTTATACATCGTTCGCATTTAAATCAATATGCAGGAATCCGCGAATGTAGGCTCTGCAATTATTAGAAATCCAATGGCGCTTTCATGTACACTTAGGAACGAATGTACGCACTACTGGAAAAAAAATCACATTTCAGGCACCTTTTTAAAAAAAATTGGTAAACTGCCTTCTCCAAAAACCGTGCCTTCTCTTAAACATAGGAAAAAATCAGGCCGGACTTTTTTCTGTATTAAACTTTTCTTATCGAAACAGGGTTAAGTCGCCCTTCAATGTCCACACTACCCCATCCACAAATCGCAGGGTGGCAAACCAAACATATACCCCCGTCTCCATGTTTTTTCCCCTATACGTTCCATCCCAACCCATACTTTCCTGATTGGGCACCATTTCCCGCGCATCAAAAAGTAACTCGCCCCAACGATCATAAATGGACAATCGACTGATGGCTTCCACAGATGCATCTGAAAAAATGGTAAAAAAGGCATTCGTTCCACCGGAATTCGGGTAAAAAGCATTCGGAACATAAACATTTCGGGGAAATACCTGCAAAATAACGACATGCGTACTGTCGCACCCCAAAATGGTTTGGTTTTGAAATACAAAGGTGCCTGATTTGAAAATACGCCGACCATCGGGCAATACATAACTATCCCCTTCAAACAATTGAACCACTTCCTGCGTATAAGCCGTGTCGCCCAAAGTGGGGACCTGAACCGTCAAAAACTGCCTGCAATCGGCCGCATCGATCACTTCAAGGGTATATAACCCGGCAGACAATCCTTCAAAAACAGGGGCCGATTGCGCCGCCGCGCCGTTCAATCGGTACACATAAGGCGGCGTTCCACCAGATACTGAAAGTTCAATTGCCCCATCTGCACGGTTACACTGGTCGCCTACTAATTGGTCTATTTGCCCGCTCAAAGGGATGTAAGGTGAAATTGAAAACGTGTCGGTGACGATACAACCCAAGGCATCCTGGACCTGCAAGGTATAACTACCGGCCTCCAAATCTTGGAAATAACCCGTATTTTGCCAAAAACCTGGGTTTAATTGATATAAAAATGGACT
>CAIVGO010000823.1 GCA_903905445.1 uncultured Bacteroidota bacterium | reverse complement strand
GCCTTTAAGCCATCTTTTAAATCTGAAATGGCTTTGGTCGCACCAAAACGACGCCATTGACTGGTCGCTAAATTGAGGGAAATCACTTTTAATTTATCGACACCCGCCTCGATCACAGCGTCATCATGGATGCCTGCGAGCGTTTTTTGGTAAAAATCAAAAAATGTAAAAGCGCCCATGTAATCAATTTTGTCCATCCGACGCTCAAAATAAGGCAAATTGTTGCGGTCCGGTTTTTGTGCATACAACTCCGATAAAGCCAGGATAATCTCGTCATTATCATCGTTTTGCAGCGATTTGGATGCTTCGATGGCTGCCTCGGGGTCCAGTTTTGTTAAGGCCGTGAGCGCTGCGCCTACTACGCTGTATGCCTGGGTAGGCTCCATTCCTTTTTTCAGAATGGGCACATATTGCTTGTCTTCACTTTCACCCAACAAATTGAGCGCCAGGGCCCGAACACTCGGTTCTTTTTCTGTTTCTGCCAATTTTGCCAATACAACAACCGTTTCTGCATCTTTTGGATCGGCATGTTGCAACGCGATCGCACGCAAACCGTAATAAGCATCTTTCAACGCATCTTTAAATACGGGTTTGGCAGCAGCCGATTCATCATTTTGTAAATTATCCAATGCCTCAAACCGATCGCGGAACAAGGGGCCATGTTGGTACATAAATACCCACTCTGCCGCTGAATGCTGGTCGTGTTTTACACACAACGTCGTTTTGGTGGCATCCACATTGATCAACGCTGGTTTTACCGCAGCGGCAAATTCAAAGGTTTGCTTGCGCTTGGTGATGCGTATTTGTTCCCGCTTAACCGTTCCATCTGCCTGGTAAATATCTACCGCCATGGGCAAATCAAACACATACGGTACTTTCGGACCATCCTGTATTTGGTCAATTTGCACACTGGCTATTTTCCTGGCCTCATCATAGCCATAACTGATTTCGAGATTAGGGTGGCCCGCACTAAAAAACCATTGATTCCAAAACCAGTTCAAATCCTGACCGGTCAAATCTTCAAATGCAAGGCGTAATTCATGCGCCTCCACATCGGTGTACTCATTGCGTTTCAGATAACGACTCAGGGCCGAAAAAAAGGCCTCGTCGCCTACCTGGTTGCGCAACATATGCAGCACAGCACCCCCTTTATTATAGGAATGTGCATCAAACATATCCTCCCGATTGCCGTACCCAAAGTTAATCAACGGATGGCCGCCATCGCCTGCCGAAAAAATATAGCCCTGCTGTTCCTGCATTTCATGGTCATCCGCAGCGTCGCGTCCGTGCTTATGCTCCAACCAAAGGTATTCCGAATAATTGGCAAAACCTTCATTGAGGGTCAGGTTTGCCCAACTTTCGGTTGTCACGAGGTCGCCAAACCACTGGTGAAACATTTCATGGGCCACCACTTTTTCGTTTGTCCAGTGCGCATCCAGCAAGCCCCGTTTATTTTTTTGCATAAAGTCGCCAAAAATAACCGCCGAGGTATTTTCCATCGCGCCACTCACATAATCGCGCACCACTACCTGCGAAAATTTAGGCCAAGGGTAAGTGTAATTGAGTTTTGTAGAGAAAAACTCCAGCATTTCGGTTGTGTACGGGAAAATATCGCGTGCATCCTGCTCAAAGGCTGTTTCCACATAATAGTCTACATCAATGCCGCGCCATTTGTCTTTTACCACAGCATATTCACCAATGGCCATCATAAATAAATAAGGCGCATGCGGTTTGTCCATTTTCCAGTAATCCGTACGGGTGCCGTCTGGGTTCTTTTTCGAACTCAACAGCAGGCCATTCGACAAGGTTTTGTACTTATCTTCTACGGTAATATAGATTTCCTGGGTACAGCGCTCATTCGGCTTATCGACGGTTGGAAACCAGCAAGAGTTGCTTTCTGTTTCGCCTTGCGTCCAGATCTGCTTGGGTTTGTCCTTTTCACTCCCGTCGGCATTGATAAAATACAGGCCTTTATCGCTGGTAATCGCAGCGCTGCCACCGATGTTGGTGCGTTCGTCGGGTTTTGCGGTGTAGGTAACCACCACTTTAAATTCTTCAGAGCGGGTAAAGGTTTTCCCCAAATCAATATTCAATTGGCTCGAATCGTATTGGTATTTGAGTTGCTCGGTTTTTCCTTCCAAATTGACCGACAAAATGTCGAAATTCTTGGCATCCAGGGTCAAATGGCTGCTTGGGTAAAACCACGGACGCAGCGTAAGGGTCGCTTTGCCATTTGCGCGTTTTTTGGCCCAATCAAAGGAAATTTCAATTTTGGTATGCAGCAAATCATGTTCAAATGTGTGCGATGGATTGTACGCACCCAAGGTGTCCAGATTTGTTTTTTGATCTGGACGAACCTCCGCACCTTCCAGGATTTTATATTCTTCAACGTCTTCCTCTGTGGCTTCACCCATTAAAGGTTTTTGGAGCGAATCCAATTCGGGTCGAGCCGCCGGCGGAATGGGTGTTGCAAGCGTGCCAGTTCCTGTTTTCGGTGTACAAGCGGCTAAAAGGAATAAAGCGGTCAAGTGTGCCGCGAAAAGGAGATTTTTCATCCAAAAATGAAGGTAAATGGTGATAGTTGATTGATGGTTAACAGCTTGCAGTCGGAGCATGTATTCAAAAGATGAAAGTTGGCGCAAAAATGGCAAAAGGATCAGCGCATTTTTCAATCTTTGCCCCGCTTTTCGGCCAATGCCCCCAAAAGTAGGCTTTTTAACAAAAATATAAACGAACGTGGAAACAAAAACGTACATCGACAAGCTCATAGAATTTGCCTGGAATTATGGTCCCAAGGTGCTGATGGCTGCCCTGATTCTTTTTATCGGTCTTTGGGTAATTCGACGCCTCACCCGCGGATTCGAACAATTTCTGAAAGCGCGCAAAGTAGATGATAGTTTGCGGCCGTTTTTTGTATCCCTCAACGATGTCGGCCTCAAAGTCGTTTTGCTGCTGGTGGTCGCCAGTATGATCGGATTAGAAACGACATCGTTCATCGCTATTTTTTCGGCAATTGCGTTTTCCGTTGGACTTGCCTTGCAAGGAAGTTTGGGCAACTTTGCCAGTGGTGTATTGATTTTGTTGTTTCGCCCATATAAAGTGGGCGATTTGATCACGGTAAGTGGACTATCCGGCCGTGTCACAGAAATTCAAATCTTCAATACCATCTTATTAACCGCCCAAGGCAAACGCATCATTATCCCCAATGGCAAAATTACAGAAGGCCCAATTGAAAACATTGCCGATAAAACAACGGTAAATGCAGAAATATCACTTTTGGTCAACATCAACACCCCCATGGATAAGTTGCGCGCCGCTGCAAACGAAGTTGTCGCAAACTGGCAACACCAAATACCCAATTCCCATGCAGAAGTGAAAATCAAAAGCATCAACCGCGATGATATGAAGGTGGATATCGCCTGCCCGACCATGGGCGAACATTACGAAACCACGATGGATTATTTGGCTGAAGCACTAAAAGCATCCTTCGATACCCACGGCATCGAACTGGCCAAAGAGCGCCGCAGAGAACAATATTAAACGCTTTTTTGCGCCATCCATTTCAAAAATACCGCTTCCACTTCCGGTCCATCCCACTGGGCTTCCACATCGTTTATCGCTAAAATCTCCTCAAACAACTGGTTTTGGGCATCCTCCTCCTGCAACGCAAGGTGATAAGGCGTATTGGAAAAGGAAACCATCGTGTACACCGGTATAAACTCGGGGTATTTCGCATGCAAGTGTGCCGCAATTTTTTTCCGTAACAAGAATTTGGGATCGCCCACCAAATCGCGCATTTCAATAAAATTGCGCAATGCCAAGGCGGCAATCGCATCGCCATCGGGTTTGCGCCGTTTGGCAAATGCCGGAATGATCGTCGACCAATCTCCGTCCATTTCATCGTACATCGCATCCAGGATGGTACAATCCTCAAAACCAGCATTCATCCCCTGCCCATAAAAAGGTACAATGGCATGGGCCGAGTCGCCTAACAACAAAATACGTCCTTGCCATTGCCAAGGACTGCACTGCACGGTTGCCAGCGAAGAGGTGGGGTTTTTTCGAAAATCTTCCAATAAGCCAGGTATCAGGGGCAAGGTATCGGGAAAATATTGCTGAAAAAACGCAGTAACATCGGCATCGCTGTGCAAATGCTCAAACGCTACCGGACCTTCAAAGGGCAAAAACAAGGTGCAGGTAAAACTGCCATCGGCATTGGGCAAGGCAATCATCATAAAATTGCCACGCGGCCAAATATGCAAGGCGTGCGCATCCATCAACTTGCCCTG
>CAIVGO010000822.1 GCA_903905445.1 uncultured Bacteroidota bacterium | reverse complement strand
GCGTAATCGCCTACCCCACCGCAAAAGTTTGCCGGGATAGGCTCGGGTAATGCGATCACCTGTATTTCAAGGGGTTGAGATTGCAACAGGACGGGTCGGGGGCCCATAAA
The DNA here is from genome assembly GCA_903905445.1 of uncultured Bacteroidota bacterium. Lineage (GTDB taxonomy): Bacteria > Bacteroidota > Bacteroidia > Chitinophagales > Saprospiraceae > M3007. Next base: position 2,374 of record CAIVGO010000822.1, on the reverse strand, counting down.
TACCCCTAAGGCGCCCATTTGCTCCACGCCGGCTCGGATACGCGCAGGCCCAATCGACAAAGTGCCATTTTTCTGTGGAAACAAGGCCGTTTCATACAGCGTTTTTACCGCGTACTTTTTGCCACGCAAGGTTACATACTGGATTTCTGTATTGAAATGGCGTTTTTCTTTCGCGAAAAAGCCTTCAAAATCGGGTAAACCAATCAAATCAGCCCCTTCGATAGAGATCAGGGTGTATAATTTGATCTGATAAGTCAATTGCTGGCCAGGATAAGCCGTTGTATGATCGATATGGGCCGAGATGAACAAGTCTTCCTTTGCACCCGGCGGAATATTTACGTTTTGCTTTCCTCCACTGGCTCGGGGTGGGGATACGCGGATCGTGAGCGGCTTCGTTTGCAACACCTTGCCGCCTACTTGCACACTGGCCGATCCTAGGGTAAAGGAGCCCGTTTGGGTAGCCTCTAACACATAAGTCCAAAGCAATTGGGTAGAAACTTTCCCATTGATAAAGGTCGTACCAGACAAGGCATTGGGGCCCGAAAGTACGCGAAAAGGCGCAAAACTAGGGGGACGGAAGCGACTTCCATCGGCATCTTTGAGTTCAAAACTAAGTTCAAACTGCGCCCCTTGCACCAATTCCGGGGTGCTTAGTTTTGCCTCAAAACGAATCGGGGCCTGGGCAAGCGCGGGGGTACCCCAAACACCAAGCACCCATGCGAGGGCAAGGGCAGAAAATTGAAGCGTTGAACGTAAGAACTGTTTCATGGTATGCGCATCAGATGCAGGGCAAAAATCAGAAACAAAACATCAAATCCGCGTAGTTTTCAGTGTTTTTTTCAATTTTTCTTGTCGCTCCGACGGATCCTGTGTTTTGGGGGCCGTGTGTGGCCGTTCGGGCTCCACGCTACCGTTGGGATTTTCTCCTACCTGAATCGTAATAGGCTCCGTGTGAAGTTCCGTTTTGCCAACCTTCATGGTAGCAGCTGGAATGGTGTGCGGACCACTTTCACGCGCAACCAAGGTGTATTCATACTGAATAACGGCCTTGGTTACCCCATTTTGAATACTCATACTGGAAGAATGGCTGGTTCCTACCACCGAAAAACCGGCGGTTTGCCAATCGGGTGCTATAAATTGCCCGCCCTGACCATTTTCATATTGAATGGTAAGTTCAAACGGCTCGCCTGCCAGGGTTTCTTGCACCGCCGCTTTTGCATAAAAATTTGGGCTGTTTTGTGCATTCAAGGCACAAAGGCACAGCATGAGGCAACTAAAAATGAACGATCGCATAAGACTGAATGGTTACAATGTTATGGTGAACAACGATGTTTAGGTGCGTTTAGGTGCGTTTGGGTTTGTATTTCGACTGTTCTAAAAACTTCTGAGCGTCTTTTAAGTTCAAAATATCTTGGATACTGGCATTGGGATTGCGTTTTTTATAAGCTTTGATGATTTGCCAGCCTACCCAGTTGCCAATTTCGCCAGGCGCCTCCTGAAAAACAGCGGGTGCATTGGGGCTAGGTTCGATGAGTTTTCGGATTTTGGTATAATCGGCCGAATAAAGCAGGTTTTGATCGAGTATACGCGCCCACACTTCTTTTTCGTTGGCAAAACAACCTTCCATTTGCACTTGGGTGTACCCCATTTTCATACTATCGGGTGTTTCTGGCAACAAAAGGTCAATAATGTACAATAATTTGCCATTATGAAGCATCAAATCCAGCAAACGGCGTTCGGCGGGTGGCGGCGGCAATAAATTCTGCGCCAGGGCTTTTGCCAAGCGCACCGGGATATATTCGGGTTTAAACTGCCTTCGGATAAAGGCCGGAAAAATTTCGGGGTTATAACCAGGGTAATACTCCCCCAGAAACATATCCAGGCCAATACCACACAGGCTATCGCCCGCCGTAAATACGTCCGTGGCGTATTCCGAAATGAACGTAACCACCTCCGGCGTTGGTTTTGCAGGGAAATTATGCTGATAATTGCTGAATAATTGTCCTAAATCCTTTTCAAGCCAGCCTAAATCAGGAAATGCCTTTTGTACTGAATCGTTGAGCGCCCTGATTTGCGGCGCACGCAGGAAACTATTTAAGGCCTGCAAGGGCGTTTCCGCAGGGTTGGTTTGGTCGTGAATCAGGTTGTTTGTAAAAAGCGGAAGCATGATTGGGTATTGCTTGGCCAAAGAATCTGCGCCAATTTGGACATTATTGGTATCCAAGGCAAATAGGGCGCGTTCAAACCGCTTGATTGGTATAATTTTGCCCTCGCTGAAATCGCATTCGGATAAAAACAGTACGGTCATTGTTAATATTATGACAATACGGAACGTGTTTATTAAGTTTTGTTGCATAGTCCTGAAAAAAACCGC
>CAIVGO010000821.1 GCA_903905445.1 uncultured Bacteroidota bacterium | reverse complement strand
GACCGTGCAGTAACCGTAGGGGAGACCTTCACGGTCTCCCTCAAAGCGGCGGAAGCAGTGGCTGGTTACCAGTTCACGATGAATTTCGCTGGTTTAGAGGTAGTTGATATCACACCTGGCGCGAACATGACCGCTGGTAACTTCGGTGTATTTGGGGATGCGATCACAACGTCGTTTGATGGTGCGAACCTGGGTGAATTCAGCATTACTTTCCGTGCGACGAAAGGCGGCAAACTGAGCGAAATCTTGAGCGTATCTAGCCGCATCACAAAAGCAGAAGCCTACCCGGCCTTCGCAAATGCTTCGGCGGGTAAATTGAACGTAGCATTCCGTTTCAACAATGGTGCAACTTCAACGGTAAGCGGAGTAGGTTTTGAATTGTATCAGAACCAGCCGAATCCGTTTGTAAACAAGACCTTCATTGGTTTTCATTTACCAGAAGCAACAACTGCTACATTGTCGATCTTCGACGAAACAGGTCGCATGGTTTACAACCAGAAGGCAGCGTACGCGAAAGGTTACAACACGATCGCGATTGACAAAGCGTTGTTGAACACGGTGGGTATGTTGTATTACAAGTTGGAGACAGCGACGGACAGTGCGACGAAGAAAATGATCCAGACGAAATAGGGTAGGGGCGCCCCTCGCGGGCGCCCACACTACGGGCGCGAAGGGCGACCGCAAGGGTCGCCCCAACGGGTCGCCCCGACGGACGGACGGCCGTCCCACATAACGTGGGGCGGCCGTTTTTAATTGAATCATTTCCCCCAAGTCTACGACACGGAAAACATCATCACACAAGTCCCAAACGCCACAATACCAATCAAAAAGCCAGATAGCATCATCCCGATCCCAATGGAACGCGAATCCCTGAAAAACAACATCACAAATCCTGCAAACAGGTTGAAACAAATTTGAATCATCAACAGCGATAAGGCAATGCCCCCACCTGTTTCCCCGACAAGCAGGCCAAAGGGCAAATAGACAATCAAAAGACAAAAATTGATCAGAATAACCTTGCCAACGCTGTTTTTCTTAGGTTTGGGAGCAGGATTAACGTCTAAAATTTCCATCATTAAGCATTTTTAAGGTTAGGTATTGGTTGGGTGCCCCGCAATTGCTCCAAATAAGCCCGCTTCAATGGATCGCGATAAAACAAATTCATTGTTTCAAAAGGAATAATTTTGTCGTCTTCCAGGCTGACAATATGTACGCAGGATTTTTTAATTGCCCGAACATCAAAATCATACGCATCAATAAAACGCATAATGATAATGCGAAACAAATTGGCGTAACCCAGTTCCGGCGCGTCAATCAAGGGCAAACAACACATAATCGATTGCAATTCGTCTGTAGCACATTCCACCGAATTGCCCGTGCTGAACAACTGAATCATGTGCGTGTGCAAACGTTCATCCTGTTCATACACAATGGTATTGCGCGAATGATCCAGCAAATCTTGCGGATTGATATACCGCGTAAGGGGAATCACCTGATCCTCTATTTTCAAAGCATACGCCATTGCTAGGGCATCGGGGTTACAAGGCACGGGCACAATATCTTCCGGCGTAAAAATATTCGTTTGGGTCAAAATCTGTTGCCGCACCTCCGTCAGGGTAATCCGATCCGTGGTGGGATCAAACTTGGTATTGCGGCCTGCCACCTGGGTAGGCTGGAAGGTTACGCCACGCACGCATTTTTGTTTTAAGCCAAATTGAATCAAGTCGCCAATTTCATGGTCATTCAGGCCCTTTTGCAAGGTAATTACCAGGGTTGTAGACAGGTTAAAACGATTCAGATTTTCAATCGCCTTCATGCGGATATCGAGGAGAGGCTCCCCGCGCAAGGTGATCAGCGCATCCTCGTTTAAAGAATCAAATTGCAGGTAAATTTCGAAATCGGGCATATAAGTAGCCAGTTTTTCTACAAAAGCGACATCTTTGGCGATTCGGATGCCATTGGTATTCACCATCAAATGGCGAATAGGTTTTCGTTTGGCGATGTCCAAAATTTCGAAAAACTGGGGATGCACAGTGGGTTCGCCGCCACTGATTTGTACCACGTCCGGCTGACCTTCGTTGGCCACCACCAGATCGAGCATGTGTTCTATTTCTTCCAGCGTGCGGTGTCGGCCATGATGGGGCGAAGATTCGGCGTAACAGGTCGGACAAGTAAGGTTGCAACGGTCGGTTACTTCCACGATGGTCAGGCAGGAGTGTTGCTCATGATCGGGGCACAAGCCACAGTCATATGGGCAGCCAAAATGGGTTTTGGTATTGAATTTCAGCGGCATTTCGCTGCGTTTGGCATAATTACGGGCGTTGCGATAGTAAGTAGCATCGGTTGCGATCAGCACTTTTTCAGGGCCATGTTCCGGGCAACGTTTGTGCATG
>CAIVGO010000820.1 GCA_903905445.1 uncultured Bacteroidota bacterium | reverse complement strand
TTGACCAAAATCGCTGCGGCGTTTGAACCTGAGGAGGTTGTATAAAATCATTTTCCTGTAAACAAAAGGAATGCAGGAGTTCCGCTTCAACCTTTGTTTGTTTATTTTGTTTTTTCAAAAAGAATTGAAAACTGCTGGATAACCGGCGCTACCTTTTTAAACATGGAATTTCAACCAATCTTTCCGCGCACCCAACAACCCATTTTGATCGCAGGCCCTTGTTCGGCTGAAACTGAGGAACAGGTACTGGCCACAGCGCATGGTTTGCAGCAATTAGGCAATGTGCAACTGTTTCGGGCGGGTATTTGGAAGCCGCGCACACGTCCGGGCGCCTTCGAGGGCGTGGGTACGCAAGGCTTGCAATGGCTGCGTCGGGTAAAAGAAGAAACCGGTTTGAAAGTTACCACCGAGGTAGCCAATGCGCAACACGTGTACGATTGCATGAAATACGGGGTGGATGTGTTGTGGATTGGCGCGCGCACCACCGTGAATCCGTTTTCCGTGCAGGACATCGCCGATGCGTTGGAAGGGGCTGATATTCCAGTGATTGTAAAAAATCCGGTGAATCCTGATTATAAATTGTGGGTGGGTGGCATTGAGCGTTTGTACAAAGCGGGTTTGCGGCGTATTGCGGCGGTGCACCGCGGGTTTTCGAGTTATGGCGATTCCAAGTACCGCAACGTGCCGCGGTGGCAAATGGCGATTGATTTGAAGCAGGAGTTTCCGGATCTGGAATTGATTTGCGACATCAGTCATATTTGCGGTCGCCGCGATATTTTGGCTGAAACGGCCCAAAAAGCCTTCGATTTGAACTTTGACGGCTTGATGGTGGAAGTACACCCCACGCCCGATCAGGCCTGGAGCGATGCCGCGCAGCAAATTACCCCGGCACAATTTGGTGCGATGATCAAAAACTTGGTGATTCGTCCTACGACCTCCAGCGACCCCGACTATTTGGCGCAAATAGAAAACTACCGCGGTGAATTGGATGATCTCGACGAAGAAATCATCACCCTCATTTCCCGCCGCATGCATTTGGTGCGCGAAATTGGGGCGGTAAAAAAGGTGAAAAACGTATCGGTATTGCAACCTGAGCGTTTTCGGGCCTTGCGCGAAGCTTTGGAGCGCCGGGGTGCCAAAAATGAATTAAGTCCGGAGTTTATTGCCCTCTTTTTGGAGGCGATTCACCAGGAAAGCATTAGTCAGCAAGAGCACGTGATGAATTTGCAGGGGAAAAAAGCGGAAGTTCCTGTAGGTGAATAATTTGTATATGAAATGCAAAATAATTCGGTAAGATTATTGTTAGGTAAGTCCTTATTTTGCACCTTTGTTGACCCTTCATTATACGCACCGAAATAAAGTACCTATTCATACTTTGGACACGCTTTCAATTCAAACATTCGCCCAAAACCAGGCAAGTCTGGAGCAGCCGCCCCTGAATGCCCAATTGTCTAACGAACGCCTCTTGCTCGCCATTCAAGGCTCCGGCGATGGTGTATGGGATTGGGATATACAAACCGATGAGGCCTATTTTTCGCCTCGATTTAAGGAAATGGTAGGGGCTTTCCCGGATGATGCCAAAGGCTTAGATGCCCTGGCAAAGAATATCCACCCGGAAGACATGCCCGCCACGATGGCCGCCATTCAGGCCCATTTTGAAAAAAAAGCACCTTTTAACCATGAATACCGCCTGCTTTCGGCAGATGGTAGTTATCGTTGGTATTTGGCGATGGGCCAGGCAGTTTGGGATGATACCGGAAAGCCCATTCGGATGGCTGGCTTGCTTTCGGATATTACACCCCGCAAAGAAATGGAGGAGGCGCTGCGGCAAAGCGAACTAAACCTGCGTTACGCCCAGGAAATGGCACAATTGGGCAGCTGGGTTTTTACCCCTGCAACATCGGAATTGACATGGTCGGATGAGTTGTTCCGCATTTTTGAACTAGAAAAAGTGCCTGCGGACCAATTGTTTTTGGTGTTTCGAGCGGCTTTGCACCCAGATGACCGCTATTTATTGGATGAAGCCATTCAATCTGGCAAGACCTACTCCATCGAACATCGGATTATTTGCAAAGCAGGAAAAGTAAAATACATCTTGAGTACGGGCTATTTTGTGCACGATGCGCAGGGGCAGATTATTCAAATGAAGGGTACCGCGCAGGATATTACGCTGCGCAAAATGGCCGAAAAAAACCGCATCGAATACCTGCAAATGCTCGAAGAGTTGTTGTTTTCACTTTCCCATAAAATTCGCAAACCCGTAGCCAACATTCAGGCAATCGTTCATATTCTGGATGGAGATGATGAAATTTCGGAAGCCGATTTGAAAGAATGTTTGAGTTATTTGAACCATTCTAACCAGGAACTGGATGCCTATATCCATGAAATGAACAATTTGTTGGCGGATAAAAAACGAAAGTTGAAGTAATTTTGAACTTGAAGCGGCTACTGGAATCGAGTATATTTATATTAAAAACAATAATTATGCTAATAATTGGCTAGTTTTTTACCGAAAAATATAACCTAGGTGTATATTTTAGTATATAACTTGCGCTGCTCTTGAAACCAAATCATGTACGATTCGTTTCATTCTCCTGTTTCAATGCAGAAATTTAAAGATCCAGCCGTAAAAGAGGCGCTCCAGAATTTAATCAAAACGATTGATGAGGAAAGTTTTTTTGCCTTACAAACAGCTTATGATAAATCTGAGCTACTCAATACACAGCTTTTATTGGCCATTGAAAGCACCGGTTACGGGTTTTGGGATTGGGATATCCCAAATGACCATGCTTATTTTTCTGCACGGTTCTTGAAATTGGTGGGCCGCGATACAATGGAATATACCGAAGGCATGGCTGCGTTGACTGCAATTACCCATCCGGATGACCTACAGGGTACGATGGATGCCATTCATGCCCATTTTGAAAAAAAGGCACCCTTTTCTCAGGAATATAGATTACTAATGCCAAGTGGTGCCTACCGTTGGTTCCTTGTGGTGGGGCAGGCTGTTTGGAATGAGGAAGGTAAGCCCATTCGAATGGCCGGGTTGCTTTCGGATATTACCGACCGCAAACAAACAGAGGACGCACTAAAAAGCAGTGAGCTTAACCTTAAACAGGCCCAGGAAATGGTGCTTTTAGGCAGCTGGATGTTTGATCCTAATACGGGCGAATTACATTGGTCCAAAGAATTGTATCGGATTTTTGAAATGGAAGGCACACCCGATGAAGACCTTTATTCGACCTATCGCAGTAAAGTTCATCCAGAAGATGTGCCCATGCTCAATGCCGCCATCGCAACAGAGAAGGCTTATCAGATTGAACTTCGTATTTGTTGTAAAAACGATCAGATCAAATATGTTTTAAGTGTTGGTGATTTTATCCGGGATTCCAACAATAATGTGCTGAAAATGGTGGGGGTCGGGCAGGATATTACCGAGCGCAAAGTGCTGGAAAACAACAGGTTGGAATATCTGCAAACCTTGGAGCTGCTCCTTTTTACCTTGTCGCATAAAATACGCAAACCCGTTGCTAACATCCACGCCATTGCAGATGTGATTGATTCGGATGAATTCCAAAATAGCGACATACTCAAGGAATACCTCGGCTATTTGAAACAATCTAACCAGGAACTGGATTCCTATATCCATGAAATGAATAATTTACTGGCGGAGAAAAAAAGAAAGTTGATATAAGGCAACAAGTCTACTCAATACGAGTATTTACACATTAAGAATACATTTTTAAAAGATATTTTCTATTTTCTTATCGAAAAATATAAATGCAGGTCTGTATTTAAGTCTATAACTTGCAGTTCCCTTGAAGCCTAATCACGTTTTTTTGTTTTATTCTCCCCCCTTTTATGCGAAAAATTAAAGAGCCCAACTCCAAAGGACCAGGGCCCAATTTAATCCGTGCGATTGACCAGAACAATATTTTTACCCTGCAAACTGCTTACAATACATCCGAGGCACTCAATGATCGGCTTTTATTGGCCATGGAAGGCACCGGTTACGGGTTGTGGGATTGGGATATTCTGAATGATACTGCCTATTTCTCTCCGATGTTTCTGGAATTGATAGGCCTTGATCGTGCCGAGCACACGGGCGCTATGGCTGCTTTAGCCGAAATTACGCATCCTGCCGACCTGCAAGGTACGATCGATGCAATTCAGGCCCATTTTGATAAAAAAGCACCGTATTTCCACGAATACAGGTTAAAAACGAAGCGCGGTGCTTATCGCTGGTTCCTCGCGATGGGGCAGGCCGTTTGGGATACCGAGGGCAAACCCATTCGAATGGCCGGGATGCTTTCCGATATTACCGACCGCAAACAAACAGAGGAAGCACTAAAAGATAGTGAAATTAACATGAAACAGGCCCAGGAACTAGCCCATTTGGGTAGCTGGACTTTTGATCCACAAACCAACACCCTATGTTGGTCGGATGAATTGTATCGTATCTTCGAAATGGAGGGAACATCGGCGGAAGACCTTTATGCTGCTTTTCGCAGTAAGATTCATCCGGAAGATTTGCCGATACTTGATGCCGCCGTAAGCACAGGCAAGGCTTATCAAATTGAGTATCGAATTTGTTGCAAGCATGACCGGATCAAACATATTTTAAGCACAGCCATCATTATGCTGGATGCAAAGGGAGCTATTTTGAAAATAAATGGCATCTCCAAGGATATAACCGAACGCAAAGTGTTGGAAAATAGTAGGTTAGACTACCAGGAAACCTTGGAGTTGCTCCTTTTTAACTTATCGCATAAAATACGCAAACCCGTAGCCAACATCCACGCCATTGCAGATGTGATAGATTCGGATGAATTTCAACATTGTGGCATGCTCAAGGAATACCTCGGCTATTTGAAACAATCGAATCGGGAACTGGATGCATACATCCATGAATTAAACCACCTGTTGTCAGAGAAAAAACGACAATTCATTGCCTAACATGCGTCATCCCGAATTTTGTTGAAACCCAAAATTCGGGATGACGCATGTGAAAGCCCTGAAAATCATTGCTATCACCGCCCTCCCTGCGACAATTTCTCTTTCAACTTTGGATCTAATTGAATGGCTTTTTGATGCAATTCATCGGCTTTAGCTGGGTTGCCCATAAAGAAGTAGGCTGTACCTAAGTCAAAAATGTAATTGGCGTTACCCGGCTCCAGGTCTACTGCACGTTGAAACCACGACAAGGCTTCGTTGTTGTTGCGGGTTACGCCGTTGGCAACGCCCAGCAAGCGCGCCGTTTCAGGATCTTTCGGGTTGGTCGTCCACGCTTCATTCAAGTATTTCAAAGCGCCCAAGGCGTCATTATATATCTCTCCCTGTGCTTTGCCCGCTTCGCGTAAAGCCATCGCCAACAAACTTTTATACTTCGGATCGTCATTGCCTAATTTGACGGCCATGCGGTAGTCGGCCACGGCTTCTGGATATTTTTTCAATAAAAAATTGCTCCCAGCCCGACTAATATAGGCGTCTTTATAGTTCGGATAAATTTCAATCGCTTTATTCAGGTGCAGGACGGATTGTTCACACATGGTTTGGATCAGGGTAGGGTCTTTTTCTTTAGCGGCCTTATCCAACAACACGCCCCCACAGGCATTGCGAATTTTGGCGCTGTTGCCGGAAACCTTCACATCGGTCAAAAAGATCCGTTCATTGCTCGCCCATACGGGATTGCGGGTGAGGGTTTTAAATGAAAATAGCACCAAAACAGCCCCTAAAATGCCATAAACCAGGCTGTTGTTCCCTTTTTGCCACCAATACGTTAGGCCACTTGCGATAATCAAACAAAAACCGATGGAAGGCATAAAGGCAAAACGCTCGCCCATGTTGGTGCCAATCGGGAATACCAAATTGGATACAATACTCAGGGTGAGGATAAAATATAAAATGCCAAAACGCACCGGGTCTTTTTTGCTAATGCCTGATAATGCGTACCAGATCAAACCTGCATATACCGCTAAACTCAACAATACCAATGGATTACTGAAGTTCATCAGGGCAATATGGCGCGGGTAGTAGTCGTGCGTGAGCGGGTGCGGGACAAACAACAGCATAATATATTTGCCCAAGGTGTAGATAATCGTGGCCAATTTTTCACCTGCATCGGCGGCAACCCAATTGTTGCCTACAATTTTCAGGTAAGGATTGTTCATCAACTCCATTGGGGCACCCCCGAATTTCCAGCCCAAAATAGAGCCGCGTACCAAGAAAAACACCAAAAATCCGATCCAAACCGGCGCAGAAGCCTTGATCACCTGCTCGATAGATGCACTGCGGAAAAACCACAAAGCCAGCGGAATCACGACTACAAAAGTGGCCGCATTTTCTTTTGACAAACAGGCTAAGAAAAACACCACGCCAGAAAGTGCCGCGTACATGGTTTTACCCGTATCAAAAGCCTTCAAAACGAGCCATAAAGCACCCAAACTCCCCAAAAGGGTCACAATTTCGTCGCAACCTTTGATGTTGGCCACAACTTCGGTGTGAATGGGGTGCGCGGCAAACAAGGCGGTTGCCAAAAAAGCCATGGCGGCCGACCAATTTGCGCCCCTCGGTTGCAGCAAAAGCAACAACACCCGGTACAACAACAGGGTAGTTGCAGCAAACAACAGCACCGTAAATAAATGATAAACAAAGGTATTTGCCCCAAAAATCTGATAAATTAACGCAAAAAACACCAAGGTAAGCGGACGATAACGGCCACCCGACACCAGGGCGTCTTTGCCCTCTACTTTAAAATACCCGAAAAAGGTATCCTTACTCAAAATACCTGAAATGCCCGACACCCCTTTTTGGGTAAACATGTTGTCGCGGATCACAATATCGTCGTCCAGCACAAACCCGTGGGTCAATGTATTGGCGTACAACAAAAAAGCAAAGCCGAATAAGAGCCAGCCCAACACCCGGGTATTCCCGATGATTGCCGGAATTTCGAAGTGAGCGGGTTGGGCGGCAGTTGTTTTAATTGTTGCCGCTTTTGCCTTTGCAGCGGAAGCAGATGGTTTACGCGATTGTTTGGCCATGACAAGTGTCGAATTTTTCTAACCGCGAAAGAACGCATTTTTTTCTATTCCACCACATCTGTGCGCAAGGAATACGCCGATTTTCGAAAAGCCTTGTACACGCCTTTGCCAAATTTGGAGCCGTTGAAGGTCATTTTCACGGCCAGCAGTTTGCGTTCTTCTTTCGGATAGTGCATAAAATCGCTGCATTGCACCGAACAGCAGCCCTGAAACTGCGCTTTGCAGGCATCGCATTGGATAAACAGGATATGGCAATATTCGTTTTGGCAATTGGTATGGTTGTCGCAAGGGGCACCGCACTGATGGCATTGCGCGATGATTTCGTTGCCGATGCGCTCGCCCAAGCGTTCATCGAACACGAAATTTTTGCCCAAAAACTTGTTTTCCAGTCCTTGCTGCTGCACCACCCGGGCGTATTCGATGATGCCGCCTTCCAATTGGAACACGTTTTCAAATCCCCGGTATTTCATATAGGCGCTGGCTTTTTCGCAACGAATGCCGCCCGTGCAATACATCAGGATGTTTTTTTCGCGTTTTTCGGCCAATAAATCGGCCACCAAGGGCAGTTCTTCGCGGAAAGTAGCCACATCGGGCACAATGGCCTTGTCAAAATGGCCAATTTCGCTTTCGTAATGGTTGCGCATATCCACCACAATCGTATTCGGGTCGCTGAGCATGCGGTTCCAGTCAGCGGCTTTCAGGTGGGTACCTGTTTTGGCCGGATCAAAATTGGGATCATCAATGCCATCCGCTACGATTTTTTCGCGCACCTTGATGATGAGGGCAAAAAACGATTTGCCGTCGTCTTCAATGGCGATGTTCAGCCGCAAGCCACGAAAGGCTTCAAACTGATCCATCAAAGTCTTAAATGCCTCAAAATGGGCGCTGGGCACCGAAATTTGCGCATTAATCCCTTCTTCCGCCACATAAATGCGCCCCAAAACGCCCAGGTTTTGGTACAGCACAAACAATTCGTCGCGGAATTGCTTCGGGTTCGGAATGTTGAAATACTTGTAAAAGGAGATGGTGGTTCGGAGTTCGGCGCTTTCCTGAATACGCTGCTTGAGCTCGCGCCGATTGATGCGGTTGTGTAGTAATTTTCCCATAAGTTTTTTGCCCGGTGTCCGTTTGCAATGCGGATGGCAGGCGCAAAGATAGGGAATTGACTACAAATCCCCCAATTGTGGCCGCAAAATCAGTTCTTCGACCACCGCAGCATCCGACAATTCGTAAGCACCCCACACCGCGCGGCCCACATCGCTGGCTTTCATCAGGCGGTTTTCGGGAAAATCGACGCCGCGCCAGGAATCCGACCAGGCAGCGCCCGGCAAAATCGCGGTCACCCGAATACCTTCCGTTTTAAGTTCTTCCCGCAGGCATTTAGAAAATCCGAGCAGGGCAAATTTGGAAATACTGTAGGAGCCGCCGTTGGGGTAAGCCACGATACTGGCAACACTGCACATGTTGAAAATATGGCCGCTTTGCACAGGCAGCATCATGGGCACGAGCGCGCGCGTGAGGTGGTAAGCGCTGAACAGATTGGTTTCCAGCAGGGTATCGAGGGAGCCTTCGCGTTCGGTGAGGGTTGAACCAGGTATGAAAACGCCCGCATTATTGACCAAAACATCCAATTTGGAGAACGTTTTTTTGATAAAGGTGGCAAATTCGAGTACTTCCGATTTTTTGCTGACATCCACCGGGTAGGTGTGCAGTTTCGTTGCGGGGTAATTAATTTTCCATTCTGCTTGCATCGCATCCAAGTCGGCTTCCGTACGTGCGCACACGCAGATATCGAATTGGTTGGCAGCAAATATTTCGGCAATCGCACGGCCCAGGCCTTTGGTTGCTCCGGTAATAACGGCAGTTTTATTCATGGTATTTTTTCGTGTGGTGGTGTACTTGACCGTGTGAAGGTATGGCAACAAGTGTAATTATGCTGTGTCTGGGATATCTGAAAAAAAACAAGTGGAATAAAATCAATCGAACCGTACCTTTGCAGTTAAAAAACAGCCATGCGTTCGTATTATATCTTATTGCTTTCCGGTTTCTTGTATGTTTTTGCCTGTAAAAATGCGCCCTCCGCGGATGCAAATAGTACAGCCACTCCCCCCGTTCCTGCAGCAGCACCCATCGATTCCAGCATTGTTTCGGTGCGCGCCATTGATTTTTACGAGTTGACGCGGGCCAAACCGAATATGCCCGTTATTGATGTACGCGACCCGGCGGATTTCAAAACAGGGCATATTGCACGGTCGGTCAATATACCGTTTACCGATCCGATGTACCTGAATCGGATTGCTGCCCTGAACCGCAGCCAGGAATATGCGGTGTATTGTGGTTACGGCAATATCAGCATGGAATTGGCCGA
>CAIVGO010000819.1 GCA_903905445.1 uncultured Bacteroidota bacterium | reverse complement strand
TTGCAAAAAATTGAAATTGGCGGGCAAGTCCAGGAAGCCGTTCGATTGGTGTATAAAAACAACGATATATTATACGTTAGTATTCACTCGCTGCACAAAATTGCCAAGTATGTAGGCAAAGAAGGCGAGGCGCCGCAATTATCCAAACTAGGTTCTGATTCCTGGAAACAACTCAAGGCGCGCACCAAGAAAAAAATCAAGGATATTGCGGTCGAACTCATCAAGTTATACGCCAAACGCCGTGCCGCACCTGGGCATGCTTTTCCGCCGGATGGGTATTTGCAAAACGAATTAGAGGCCTCGTTTATTTACGAGGATACACCCGATCAGTTCAAATCGACCAACGATGTAAAGGCCGATATGGAAAAACCGTATCCGATGGATCGTTTGGTGTGCGGGGACGTGGGTTTTGGTAAAACCGAGGTGGCGATTCGCGCTGCATTTAAGGCCGTAACCGATGGAAAACAAGTGGCGGTACTGGTGCCGACGACCATTTTAGCGCTGCAACATTGGAAAACCTTTAGCGAGCGTTTGAAGGAATTTCCGGTCACAATTGATTATGTGAACCGTTTTCGGACGGCAAAAGAGAAAAAAGCCATTTTTGAGCAATTAAAAGCGGGTAAAATTGATATTTTGATTGGCACCCATGCGATTTTAAACAAAGATGTGGTGTTTAAGGACCTGGGATTACTGGTGGTGGATGAGGAACAAAAATTTGGGGTAGCCAGCAAGGAAAAACTGCGGGCCATGACCATAAATGTGGATACCCTTACCTTAACGGCAACGCCGATTCCGCGTACCCTGCAATTTAGTTTGATGGCGGCGCGCGATTTGTCGGTTATCCGTACCCCACCACCGAATCGGCAGCCCATTCATACCGAAATTCGCACTTTCGATACCGATTTGATTCGGGAGGCCATTTATGCCGAAATTAACCGAGGCGGGCAGGTGTTTTTTGTACACAATCGGGTGAGTGATTTGAATAAAATCGCCGAATTGATCCAACAATTGTGTCCGGATGTATCGGTGGCTGCAGCACATGGCCAATTGGAGGCCGATCATTTGGAAAAAGTGCTGGTGGCATTTATTGAGAAAAAATACGATATCCTGGTTTGTACCAACATCATCGAAACGGGATTGGACATTCCGAATGCAAATACGATTATCATCAACCGGGCCGATATGTTTGGCTTGAGCGATTTGCACCAATTGCGCGGCCGGGTGGGGCGCTCGAATGTGAAGGCCTATTGTTATTTGTTGGCAGCGCCGTTGAGCGTATTGACCCAGGAAGCGCGCAAGCGTTTACGGACCATTGAGGAATTCAGTGATTTGGGCAGTGGTTTCCAAGTCTCCATGCGGGATTTGGATATTCGCGGCGCTGGTAATTTGTTGGGCGGTGAACAAAGTGGTTTCATTGCGGATATTGGTTACGAAACGTATCAAAAAATCTTAGACGAGGCCATTCAGGAATTGAAAGAAACCGAGTTTAAGGATTTATTTAAGGAAGAATTAGCCAGCAAAGGCACGTATGTGCGGGATGTAACCATCGAAACGGATGTGGAAATGTTGATTCCGGATGATTATGTGAGCAATACCCAGGAGCGATTGAATTTGTACACCGAATTGGATGCCTTGGAAACGGAAGTGGAAATTTCGGCCTATGCCAAGCGGATGGAAGACCGTTTTGGGAAGTTGCCCAAGCAGGTAAATGCCCTGTTTGAGGCCTTACGCATGCGTTGGATGTGTAAAAAACTGGGCTTTGAACGCCTGATTTTAAAAGGCGGGAAATTGCGTTGTTATTTCATCTCCGATCCGCAATCTTCGTTTTTTGAAACCGAATTATTTAAGGCAATTATCCAGTTTGTATCTACCAAAGGTCGGATCATGGGCTTGAGTATGAAGCAGACTAATAAAGAATTGATTTTTATACAGGATGAAATTCGGAGTGTGAAGGCGGCTAAGTCTACCTTGGATGTTTTGTTGGGCATTGGAGAGAGTCTCAAAAAATAAAAAACTTTTTGTTTTTTATTTTAAAACATTTTGTATTTTTGCCATACACTTAAAAACAAGCAGGTATGGCAGAAAAAACATCCAATGAACCAATTTACTATTTACCCTTTACATCCGATTATGGTTTCAAGGTAACCTTTGGCAATGAGCATGATAGCGTGTTTCTGCGCAGGGCATTACAGGCGTTAATCAATACAAGCGTCCCGATTGAAGAAATTTGGTTTGATAAAAACACCATTGAAGGACTTACGCTTGAAAGCCGTAGTGGCATTCTGGATCTATATTGTAGAGATGCGCATCGCAACTTATTTATCGTAGAAATGCAATTAGGCGTATATATAGAGATCATTCAACGATTAAAGTTTTATGCATTTCATAAGCTGGATAAAGAAATAAGGAAAGGAAAATTCGAATTTAAAGACCTTTCAAAAATCTATTGTATTGCAATACTTGGGTATAATTTACTGCCAGGTAATCAGTACCACACGATTGCGTGCATAAGGGCAGAAAATGGCTATATTGTAGACACAAAACTGGATTTTGTGATCGTAGAGCTTGCGAAATTCAAAAAAAAGTCCGAAGATTGCATAACGGATTTAGACAAACTACTATTCGCCATGAACGAAACCCACCACTTCGAAATAGGTGCTGAAGTTCCAACATTTATGAAAGAAGACTGGATTGTGAAAGCGCTCCATGAACTGGATACCTCCTCTATGTCGCCAGACAGAAGAGCGGACTTATCTATTTTCTTGGCAAAAGAACTCAGCGAGCGGCATTTTAACCACACAAACAAGATACGTGCCGAGCAAGCCGAAGCTAATTTGGAAATAGAGCGCGCGAAAACCAAAGAAGCCGCAGAGTTGGCACAACAGGAGCGCGTAAAAGCCCAAGCAGCAGCAGAAATGGCGCAAAAGGAGCGTGCAAAAGCCATAGAAATGGAGCAGCAAATTAATCTTGCTATTCAGAATCTAATAGACCAGCCCGATTGGAGTGATGCCCGTATTGCATCAACCTTTCAGGTATCGCTGGAACACATCCAACATATAAGAAGCCAATCAAAGGCCTGATTTTTCAATAAAACAAACCGTTAAACCATATTTTTTATTCTATGCTCCTAAAAACTACCATCCGTTTTTTCTTTTTCCTGCTTTTATTTGGGTCTATTTCAAGGTTGAATGCCCAGGATTACCTGCCTGCTGTCCTGGTTTTTCAATCTGGTACCCAGGAAACAGGAACCGTTTTTTATTCAAAATGGGGAGATACCCCGCAATCTTTTCGATTTAAAAAAAAGGATGGCACGGTACAAAATGTCAATCGCACCCAACTCAAATCAATCGAATTTACCCGGTTAGATGGCTTGAAGGAGCGTTATGTTTGTGCAATCGTACCAGTTAACCGGTCCCCCTGCATTGTCTGCCTTGGATGCAGATCCTGCTCCCCGAATGCAATTAGATACCGTGTATTTACAGGTACTTATACAAGCAGAAACAAGTTTCTTCAAACTCCAACAAAACAACCAACTGCATCTGTTCATTGGTTCAGATAGTATTCGTCCATTGATTTACAAGCGCTTTGTAAAAGATGGTGTTTCGAGCAATAAATTTATTGAAAACAATCGTTTCCGGCAACAATTACTCGCGCTGACAATAGACTGCCCCCAATTTCAACAACGGATTTTAAAGCTATCCTACAACGAAAAGCCTATCCATAAACTATTGATGGACTACTTATTATGTAAAAAAATAGAAACAAATTTTTTATTTAAACCGGAGCATATTCGCCCTCAAATTTACGTAGCAGCGGGTATCCAATACGCCTCACCAAATTTAATCGGTTTTGATGGTTTTTATTTTTTTACCTATCCCTCCACCGTAAATTGGGTACCAACGATAGCGGGAGGTTTAAATCTTCCAATCCCCTACTCAAAAGGAGGCCTATGGTTTGTAAATGAACTTGGATTGCGGAAAATTGATGCGCAAGTAAACTATAGCAATAGAAATGGTATCTGGGATTGGGATTTACAAGCGACCCACCTTCGCTTGCATTCAATGGTACGCTGGAATATTTTAAAAAAAGAACGACTTTTTATCCAGGTAGGAATAAGCAACGGTTTTTTATTGGCCAACAACAGTACCGAAGTAAAAAGTATCCTTGGCCAAACCCCAGTAATCCAAACTGTAAAAATTCGATCCTATCAAGCGGGTTATGCCGGCGGAATTGGGGGCACCTATAAACGTTTTACCTTGGAAGCCAGATACGATCAGAATAACAGCCTGAATCCTGGAACTTCCTTTAGATTCTCTGGATCCAACGTGAAAACGTTCGGACTTACCCTCGGCTACCGGATTCTATAAGGCATACACCTTACAACATTCGATTCAAAATATGCAATAATTCGCGTTCAATCTGTACATACCGATGGTTTACCTCAAACACATCTGACATATCCTTGAGGATACGCGCTTTATCTTCCGGCGTTGAAACGTATTTTGCGCGGTATTGCAGCATCCCATCCAAACAATCTGCATCGTCGCAGGTATCAAAGATGGTTTTAATTTCCGCGTAAACTTCGGGCGTAATTTGCTCTTTAATCAGGCTTTCTTCTTGTTCGGTGATTTCACCATCTGCATTTGCAGCATACAGCATCGCAAAAGCGTGAAATGCTTCGTAAGTCCAATTGTCGGGAATTTTGCTCATTTTGCATAGTATACTTGGGTGTACAAATCAAGGTTTGAAAGCTTCAAAGGTATGGCATAAAGCGGTCAGCGAACATGATAAAGATCATAAAACAACCTGCATTTTTGTCTAAAAAAAGAAAGGTTGCAGTCTTATAACCACAACCTTTCTGTATAGATCAATGAATTATTCAGGTCTTCCGCCGTCCAGGGCTGCTTGTAAGGTTTTCAAGGCATCCCAATCGGCTGCATTGGCCAGGCGTGCCTGCTCTGGCCAGGTAGCTGGTTCGTGGATATTGTAGTTGGGGCCAGCAGCATCCAGGATTTCGCGCAAACGTTCAGGCGCGGTTTCTGACAACGCCAACCAGCTGTTAATACCGGCAGCATTCAATAATTCTGCGATTTTAGGACCAACGCCTTCCACAATTTTCAAGTCATCCCATTTGTACTTTACACCTGCAAATGTGATGGACTCTTGTTTTGCTTGTGCAGGTTTGCCTTGGCCTTCCGCCAATTTGCTGTTCAGTACATTACGGTCGGCTTCGCAAATGATCAAATCATTTTTAGCCTTGCGCAATTGTTCGTTCAGGTTTTCGATTTGTGCATCCGCCTGGGTGAGTTTTACCCGCAAGTCGGTACCTTCTTCGGTCAATTTAGCCACTTTTGCGGTCAAATCGCCGTTTTCGGTAGTAAGGTTGGTCACCTGCGTGCGCAACGAACCAACTTTATAGTAAGAATAGGCTGCGAGCCAGCCAAGAATAGCAGGAACAATGCAAAGCGCCAGGCCTACCGGCAAATCCTGCTGAAACGTAGATTGTAGAAATATATGAGCAAAAAACATGATGTTATTTATTTTGATGGGTTAGCGGTTTACAGTAAGTACTACGCGCCGGTTTTGGTGGCGGCCGTCTTCTGTATTGTTATCGGCAAGGGGTTCTGCTTCGCCTTTTGAGTCGGTTTGAATCCGGTTGGCGGCAATACCATGGCTCGACAAAAATTTGGCAATGGCTTTGGCGCGGCCCAAGCCCAAGCCAATATTTTCCTTGTCTTCACCTACATTATCCGTATGACCCACCACAGAAAACGTCGTGTTTAAGGCTTTATGTTTCTCCACCAATTTTGTCAAATAAGCATCCACGGCAGGATCACTGTCTTTTTCGGTCGAATTGAATGGAAACAGGAAGGTTACCGCATTATCTGACTCGATAATGGCGCCTGCCTCTTTTTTCAATACCATTTTCAACCAGTCAAACAATGCCGATTCTTTTGGTCCCGAGGAGGCGGTCAATGAATCACCATCTACCAGTTTGCCGGCAATGTGCACGCGGTTTTCCGGCATTTCAGGTGCCATCAAAGCCCGTAAAGCAGCCGCGCGGGCCAGGCCCAGGTTTTCAAATTTGGTGGTATTGGTTTCTTTCGAACGGTACAGGCCGGTGATCAACAGGGTGTCACCCTGGCCGCCTTTTGCCAACAACGCTTTTTTCCATTTCGGGAAATTTGCGTCCGGTACAGGCTGGTCTGTACTCCAGTTAAATAGGGGCACGCCGGATGTTTGATTTTCGGCAACAGCAGTGGTAGTACCGCAACATTGGCATTTGTAACAATGCCAATAATTGACGCACCACACTGTGTAACCCGCAAACAACAAAGCGAGTATCCAAAGTGGAATTCTCATGTGAAAGTTAGGTTTTGTTTTGTAATAAAAATGTTTCGTCAAATATATGGACGAATATTTTTATTTTTTGCAAATCTTCTACTATTAAATTTATATGAACATATTGTTATTTATTGGCGCAGCAGGGTAACATCGCCTTTATAAGTTTTAACTTGACCGTCAAAAAACACCAAGGTGGCCGTCCAGATATAAACACCCGAATCTGCGATCCGCGCTCCCATATCTGTGCCATCCCAAAGTAAAGCACGGTCGCCCGGCGCCAGGTCTTTTCTGCTAAATATTTCCGCCCCCCAGCGGTTATATACCTTCAATTGCTGAATGCGCACTACGCTTTTACTCGGAAAAATGGTAAAATAATTGTTGGCTCCGTTTTCTGAGACATCTGGTCTGAATACATTGGGGGCATAAATATCAAAATTGGGTAATACCTCAATATAAATGGAATCTGTTGCACTACAACCCAACTGATCCACTACTTGTAAAGTATAAGTAGTAGTCCGAAACGGGGTCGCCAAAGGCGTGGGACAGTTTTTACAATTTAATCCACCGGCAGGTTGCCAGGTATATTGAATGGGAATATAATTGAACTTACTGATTAACAACAAACTATCTCCTTCCATGATTTGCTGATCGGGCCCCAGCGACAGTTCAAATGGCGGCGGATCTTGCAGTTCGAACGGAATGGTAAACTTACATTGCAGCGAATCCGAAACCACCAAGGTGTGTTGCCCTTCCGTCAATTGGTAAAAATCAGGCAGGGTTTGTTTCACTCCGCCATCTACCGCATATGCAATGGGCCCTACCCCACCCTGTATCGCAAAAGCCTTTACACTACCTGTGGCATCTCCGGCACACACCGGGTCCTGCCAGGCTGCTTCCGCCACGAGTGTAACTTCGAACACTTCCAAATCATCACTGGCCGTGCAACCTTGCGCCGAGGTGATCGTAACGCTGTACAAACCTGGCGTTGCCGCAGTGATTTGACTGGTTATTTCGCCAGTAGACCAGGCAAATTGCGCAAAATTACCGGCAAACAAAATCCCTGGCGCCCCATTACAAACAATGGTATCGGTGCCCGTTATGGCAAAATCAGATAAGTTTTCCAACATGGGTTGGGAAGCGCTTGAGATGGCACTACAATAAGGCAAGGCCAAATTACCCACAGAACTGGCCACAACCAAGCGAAAATAAGAACTGTCGGAAGGAATGGGAATTTCTACACTCGGCGTATTGGCATTGGGCAGGTTTGTCCAGTTTTGAGCCGAATTGGGAGCAAACTGCCATTGATACACCGTATTCGTGTAAGGTGAGTTTTGCAGGTTTGCACCCAACACCAACGATTTCCCTGCACAATAAAACTGTACAACCGGCAACTCAATTTCCGGCCCGCAGGCGCGAAACGAAATATTATCAATTGCCAAATCATTGCCAAGGCCGCCTGGCGCATTGTTTCGCAAAGACAATTCGACACTGGTTTGGCCCGGGACGGTAGTGAAGGAGAAACGCACGGTGCGCCATTTTTGGTCGGCGGGCACATTGCCGGTTTCGCAAACGACTTGGCCATCTATCAAAAAAGCAATATTGGGCTGAATCTGGTTAGACAAATAACTTTCTAACAAATTAATTACATCAATCGAAAACTCATATAAGGTATTCTCGCACACATTGACGGTTTTTCGATAAAACAAGCCCGGCTGATAACTCGCATTTACCACCATCATATACCCATTGGTTTGTGGACCATTGTCGGCAATATTGATCCAGGCGGTTGCGGCAAAGGAGCCCCAATTGGTGGTATTATTGGTAATGGTGTAAAAACCATCGTCGGGCGGTGGATTAAACTTATATTGGTAGCCCGGTGCCAAGCCCGGATTCATTTGTAAAACATTGGGCTGTCCCGCGCCAAAATCGCCATCCGGGAAACTGTTTTCACCCAGATTGCCCGTACAAGTACTGTTGCAAACGGTCAGTAAAGGCGGATTGTTTTGCGTAAAACCAATTGTCGTTGACCATTGCAAAAGGAGGATGATCCAATATATTTTTCTCATATTCATATTTAAAAATTCACCATCTAGATCACCTTTTAGGGTCTGGGAAGTAAATTTGGTCAAATATAAATAAACTTACCAAGCATCCTGATGCTTCCGTCTAAATTCGGCTTGGATTTCAGGCCTTTTCCACATCTTTGTGAAAACTATCCTGTCATGTCGCGTTTTACCTTGCTTTTTGCCTGTTTATTGGCATTTCTATTGGCCTGCCGAAAAGAAAATAACGTTGTAACGACCATCGATCCAGGCGATGAATTTTCGAACAAGGTAGAGCGATACCTGAATGTTCCGCGCATTCCACCGAGTTATAAAGTCCAATTGCCCACATACGTCAAAGGGCTCTTTCCAGCAGCACAGCCCAATGCAGCTTTGGCACAACTGGGCAGGGTTCTGTTTTATGATAAAAAATTATCCAAAGACGGAGCGGTTTCCTGTGCAAGTTGCCACGAACAAGCCCACGGTTTTGCCGATCCGGTTGCTTTGAGCACGGGCGTATCAGGCCTGATGACCACCCGCAACAGCATGGCCCTGGGTAATATACAGTGGTTTGCTGGCATGCTGGGCCTCGATTCGCTGGGCAATGCAGCCTTGCCTTTGTTTTGGGACAGCCGCGCGTTTTCGGTTGCCGATCAAAGTCGGGCAGCATTTACCAATTCTCATGAAATGGGCCTTACGATGCCCGAGGTGCTAGCAATTGTGCAGACACAACCATACTATTCCTGGTTATTTGCGCAGGCTACCGGCGATACGGTGGTTACGGAAGATCGTATTTTTACGGCGTTGACCCATTTTATGGGCGCAATGTCGGCCAATCATAGTAAATTAGATGCCGCGCTGGCGCTCGGGGGGGCACAACCAGATATAAATATAGATTTCCAAAATTTTACGGCGGCTGAAAACATCGGCAAACAACTTTATTTAGCGAATTGTGTGTCTTGTCATGGCTCCGTGAACTCAATCCAAAAGATTTTTGAAGCCAACAATGGTTTGGAAAAACCTTATATTGACAAAGGGAAAGGGGCGATTTCTGGCAAATTTTATGAAAATGGCATCTTCAAAGTACCCGGATTGCGCAACATCGAATTGACGGCACCTTATATGCACGACGGGCGGTTTAAAACCCTGGAGGCGGTAGTAGAACACTATAATTCCGGTGTGATCGAAGTGTTTGGCTTGCATGGCGATTTGTTGTCCTACGATCCTATTACTTTGAGTTATGACCCTAAACGCCTAAATTTAACAGAAACAGAAAAACAAGCCTTGGTAGCCTTTTTAAAAACCATGACGGATACCCAATTGGGTACGGATGCGCGTTTTTCGGATCCGTTCCGGTAGGGCCAGGTCGCGACCTGGCCATACGTCGCGACCTGGCCATACGTACGCCCCAACATCAAAAATTTGCACATTCAGGCAAACTGACCATATCTTTGTTATCAGTTTGATTTACAATCCGTTTCCTGATGCTACGAATATCTATGTTTTTTTGCCTGTTGCTGCTGGTTAGCGCCGCCTCGGCACAAACTATGCAATACGGACTGGGCTTAAGTTATGTTGCGATTAGTCCTCAAAAACAATCCTTTACCGCCCAATTGGCACCCGATCGCCCCCCCAGCGCAGTGGTTACCCCCCTCGATTTTAAAAGTTACATTTCGCTTGCGTTTCATCCTTCCGTGCGCATCGCCTATTGGGCCAAGCCCAAAATTGCCTTGCGCCTTGGCGCGCCGATTACCCTGAGCATGTTTTATAAAACCGGGGTTTATAATGGCCAGTCTTACGTAGACGACCGCAACTTCACCCTGTTCCAGGCCCCGCTTCAGATAGAAGTGGCTTTTGGTGAAATGAAATCCAAAAAAGACAATCCCGACAAGCAAGGAATTGGCGGTTACGCAGGGTTTGGCATGAGTGTATTTTATCACAGTATACGCAGCGAGCAAATATTTATCGGTCAAAAGGCGCCTTATTTATCGGCCGGATTGCGGTACTGGTTTTCTGGTCATTTGGCTTTTCAAGTTGCGGCGGCAACCAATTTTATGCCTGTGTATGAAGGGCCTACAGGAAATGAATACTTGGTCAGCACCCCAAAATCTGTTCAAATTTACCGCCCCAATGCGCCTCGGGTAGTTCGAACCCTCACTTTTAGTTTAATTTTGCAATAATATGGACCGCCCAATTTCAAGTACCAAAATTAGACGATCTCAATTTGCCACAACTGTAGGGGGCCTGTTTTTTGTTTGGGCCGGATTGTTTTTAAGCAATTGTGAAACACCCCGTTGCAACGATGGTGTTTGGAACGGCGATGAAACAAGCATCGATTGCGGTGGATCTTGCGAGCCCTGCTATTCCTGTTCGGACGGTTATAAAAACCAGGGAGAATCGGAAGTGGACTGTGGTGGCCCTTGCAAGCCCTGTGCGGGAGAATGGCAAGTGCTCAATACCCTTGCTACAAATGGTAGTTTGCAACATGTTCATTTTTTTACCCCCCAATCGGGCATTGTTGCAGCGCCGGATGCCTTTTATTTGACAGCAGACGGCGGAAATACCTGGCAAACAGTCCCGATGCCCAGCGTGGCAGGCGGCCCGGTTCGAAAAATAAGGAAGTTTAAGTTTTTAAATGCGCAATTTGGATATGCTTTGCTCAATTTGAGCGAATCTGCCGATCAGGCAGCGGCCATTATCACCCGCGATGGCGGGCGCAACTGGACGGTTGTACAAGTGCCTAATTGGCCTTCGGGCTTGCCTTTGGGCTACCTTGGAATGGACTTTGCGGACCCCAACAATGGCCTGCTTATTACCCAGGAACAGCCCAACATGACCTGGTGGGGTTACGGACCCAGTTTCGCGTATCGGACCATCGATGGTGGCTTAACCTGGACATTTGTGCACAACTTTTACCAGGAGGTACCCAATGCTGAAATTTTGCTGAATGTATACTACCCCAATGTATTACGCGCTTATGCACACAATGGGTACAACAACTGGGTTAAATCGGTTGATCTGGGCGCTACCTGGTTTAATATGCCGAACATTCCGAACCCTTATAATTTGTGGACATTCGGAAAGGATACCCTGTTGAGCCTTACCGGTGGAGGAAGTATTCAGCAATCCAATGATGCGGGGATATTTTGGACCATCGTGAATCCTTACCTCAACAACGACCAGGTTCCTGAATTTGAAGACCTACAAACAGCGTACGCTACTTACCAATACATTACGCCCAACTCCGACGGATCGCCTGGCCAGGAAAACAGATATGTAGTGTTGCAAAAATCAAACGATAAAACCTTGAGTTGGCAACCCGTGGGCTTCTTTTATAGCCAAATCAACCTGGCGTATCAATACAAGTTGAACGATTATGCCCGTGCAGATAATACCTATTATGTGGTTGGTGAAAAAGGGCTTCTATTAAAATTAGTGTTGTAAAATGGACCAGTATTCCACAAATCCACTGCAAGAAGTACTTGCGTTGACGCAGCAGGAACGTACTAATGTTCAATCGATGGTCGAATCTTATGTGGAGCAATATGATCTATATCCAGCGTTTTTATATTTGGAAGGAATGTATGCAGATGCAAAGCGCTACCAAATATTAAATCGATTTGTGTGGAAACCTAATAAAAGACGCGCAAAAGTCTTACAATTAATTGACCAGGAAACAGACCCGCAACGAAAAGAATACTGGCAAACACAATTAGACCTTCATCCCGAGCGAGAAAAATCGGGCGATGCACAGGATATGGACGATGCCATTTATGAATTGATGGCCGGTAAATTGGATGCATTTGAGTTAGTTCCGTCCATAGAAAATGCTCCACCGCTTCATTTTTCCAGGGTATCGGCGGACAAGATTCAAATTTCGTTTAATGACGAACATTTAGGTCAATTTCTGTTCAGGCACCGCGTTATAACATCCGATATTTCAGAAGATTGGAATAAATATGAAAACAGCATCCAGGCGCTCGGTTTTCACAAACGTGGACAAGATCTCATCTGTTCTATAGAATTGGCTTTTAATCCTACAAAAGGCTGCCAATCTATTAAAACGGTACTGGCAAGGCTCATTTTTGAAGTATATGAACGTCATACATGGCCGCTAAAATGGATGATACAAAAGAATCCATAGCACGATTATCAAAAAAATGCCCGCCACAATATCCGCATACTCCAAAAAATGACCATCACGCCTACCCCAAACATCATGTAACGTACCGGTATTTTTCCGGCCAATCGAGCTGAAATGGGCGCGGCTGCCACGCCACCCAGGATCAAACCAAAAATGATCATCCAGTGTGCAATGCCAATCAGGCTAAAAAAGGTGATGGCACTGGCAAACGTGACAAAAAACTCAGTCAAACTCACCGTTCCAATTACATACTGCGGGGTTTTCCCTTTTGCAATCAGGGTACTGGTCACCAAAGGCCCCCATCCGCCCCCACCAAAGGAGTCCAGAAAACCGCCCGCACCCGCCAGCCATCCCAAGTTGCGTGCCCTCCGTTTTTTAGTTACGCGCACAAAGGCTTTTGCTAAAATCCGAATACCTAACAATAAGGTATATACCGCCAAAATCGGTTTGATATAGGGCGAATATGCGTCTCCCAACCAAGATAACATGGCCGCGCCCGCAATGGCGCCCAAAATACCCGGGATCAAGAGCACCTTGAACAACCGCCGATTTATATTGCCAAATTTATAATGCGCATAACCCGATGCACCGGAGGTAAACATTTCTGCCGTATGAATGCTCGAACTTACGGCTGGAAGCGGGATGCCCGCACCCATGAGAAAAATCTGGGTGGTGACACCATACCCCATGCCCAACACCCCATCAATCATCTGAGCAATAAACCCAACACCAATAAAAAGCCATAAATTGGAATCGACTTGCGTTAAATACGCCCCCCAAGTGTGTATTGGTGCATATAAAGCCAAAAAATTGGCCATCAACAAGAGGCCAAATGCGCTCATTGCAACCGTGGCAATACGCCGCCATTTCAAGCCATTAATTTTTTCTATTTTTTCCGGTTTGAATACTGAAAGCAAATCCGCTTCATCTCTGCTTTCATCCGCAAGGGTAGTGGTGACATGGTTTAATATTTTTACTTTACTAGCAAAATCCCCTTTTAAGCGCATTCGAATTGCCTGCATATTGGCTAAAACCTCGTTTATTTCACCTGGAATGGCCTCGTGCAAGGTTTCCTTGAGGCGTTTTGCAATGGTCGGAGAGCGCCCGTTGGTAGAAATCGCAATTTTCAAATCACCCTTTTGTACAATCGAGGACAGGTAAAAATCACATAGTTCCGGCACGTCGGCTACATTGGCAAAAATACCCCTGGCGTTGGCCCATTCCTTGATTTGGCGGTTGAGTTCAGGCTTATCCGTTGCGATCATCACCAATTGACGCCCATTCAAGTCATTTAATTCAAAGGTCCTTTGTATAATGCATACCTGCGGAAAATCCTGGGCGTACGCAAATAGTTCTGGCAAAATACGGTCAGCCACCACAGTTACCGACGTCGCCGGACTATTGCTCAACATCGCGCGCAATTTTTCCAATCCCACATTGCCACCACCTACGAGCAGCACATCCATTTGTTCTAATTTCAGAAAAATGGGGAAAAGGGGATTTCCAGTGGTTGAATTATTGGGTTTTTCTGGTAAAACCATCAAGGGCTGCTCCATTAAAAAGTTGCGTTATGCGTGAAAATTGGTGCCATGGGTGGTTGCTGCAACGATGCCTTTGCGCAATACGTAATCTCCAAAACGTTCTCCCTGCTGTATTTCGCGGCTATAAGATTCAAAAATAGGCTGTAATGCGGCAATTATACCTGCCTCATCCAGCATTTCCAGATATAATTTGTTTAAGCGGGTGCCATCATGGGCACCACCGAGGTACAAATTATAATAACCGGGTGATTTGCCCACCAATCCAATTTCCGACATGTACGGTCGTCCACAGCCGTTTGGGCAGCCTGTCATTCGGATGGTAATGGCGCTTTTTTCAAGGCCATTTGCCCGAATCAGTACATCCAATTGATCGATCAATTGGGGCAAATAACGTTCTGCTTCTGCAAAAGCCTGGGAACAAGTGGGCAGTGCCACACAGGCAATGGAATTTTGACGCAAGGCCGTTTGCGCATAGGTAAATTGTAAAATACCGTATTCTTCCAAAATTGCCTGAATTGCGGGACGGTCTGCGGCGCTGATATTACCGATTATTAAATTCTGGTTGCCCGTAAGCCGAAAATCGCCATGGTGTACCTGTGCTACTGCACCCAAGGCCTTTTTAAGCGGATAATCTGGAAAATCAGCGATGCGGCCGCCTTCTATAAATAAACTCAGGTGAAAATCGCCGTTTTCAAGCCTTTTCCAGCCATATTCGTCGCCCGAATGGGTAAATTGGTAAGGTTTTGCGGGTGCAAATTGAATACCCGCCCGGCGTTCAACTTCTAATTTAAATGCCTCCAGGCCCATTTTTTCAACCGTATATTTCAAACGGCTCAGTTTTCGGTTTTCCCGGTTGCCAAAATCGCGTTGGGTGGTGATAATGGCTTCGCAAACCGCAACAACCTGTTCTGTCGGAACAAAACCCAGCATATCCGCCAGACGTGGAAAGGTTTCGAGCATGCCAAACGTCATGCCCAGTCCACCACCGGCGGCAACATTAAAGCCTTGCAACACGCCATTTTCCTGAATCGCAATCAGACCAATATCATTGGAAAATATATCCGTATCGTTTTGTGGCGGCACAGATAGCGCAATTTTGAATTTGCGCGGCAAGTACGTTTTTCCGTAAATGGGCTCTTCGTCCGGTTCAGCATCTACCCGTTTTCCATCGAGCCAAATTTCG
The DNA here is from genome assembly GCA_903905445.1 of uncultured Bacteroidota bacterium. Taxonomy (GTDB): domain Bacteria; phylum Bacteroidota; class Bacteroidia; order Chitinophagales; family Saprospiraceae; genus M3007. Next base: position 3,383 of record CAIVGO010000819.1, on the reverse strand, counting down.
GCATAAGCGGTTGTTTTGGGAGTAAATGCGCGGCTGATTTCCTGCGAAAGTGCCCAAACTGCGGCATGCACCGCACTTTCTTCCGGATTTGGGCTGCACATCACATTGCGGTTTACATCGCCGCAACCGGCAATACTATCAAGCAGGACTTCATTAAAGCCTTGAATGGTGGCTTTTAAATGTCTTTTTGCCACACCATGCAACTGAAATGCCTGGCGGGTAGTGAGTTTGATCGTACCATTGCCATATTGATCGGCCAACTGGTCCATGCGCAACCACTGTGCCGCTGTGGCCACCCCTGCAGGTACCCGCACCCGAATCATAAAGGAATACAAAGGCTCCAGTTTCTGAAATTTGCGTTCCCGATCCAAATCGCGGTCGGTTTGCTGATAGGAACCGTGAAACTTGATCAAATTTGTATCATCCGGAAATAAGGCTCCTGTGATGCGATTTTCCAAGCTTTGGACCAGACTACCGCGCAAATAATTGCTATTTTCCTTGATTTGCTCTACTTCTGAGCGTGTTTTATCTGACATTGGGCGTTTTTATTTTAGTACACGTCTTCTAAAAAACGGCGTTGTTTTTTGAGCGTTTGAAGGTATTCCTGGGCCGATTCGGGGCTTTTTCCACCTACTTTTTGGATAATCTGCAGCAATGCATGCTGCACATCACGCGCCATGCGGTTTTTATCCCCACATACATAGAAATAGGCCCCATTTTCAAGTCGTTCATACACCATGCGGGCGCGTTCCAGTAATCGGTGCTGCACGTAAATCTTATCTGCTTGATCACGCGAAAAAGCAACATCCAAGCGGTCTAATGCCCCGTTTTTCAAATGTTGGAGCCATTCCGTTTGGTATAAAAAGTCGGTTTCAAAGTGTGGATTTCCGAAAAAAAGCCAGTTTTTACCTTTACTGCCGCGCACTATACGTTCCTGCACAAAAGCCCTGAAAGGCGCTACACCCGTGCCAGGTCCTACCATGATGATATCGGTGTCATCGTTTTCCGGCAACTTAAAATACGTATTTTCTTCTACAAAAACCCGCAGTTTGTCGCCCACCCTGATTTCATCGGCCAAAAAACCGGAAGCGACGCCTTTTCGTTGTTGGTCCTTAAACTGGTAGCGCACCGCCGCCACCGTAAGATGCGCCTCGTCGGGAATAAATGACAAACTGGATGCAATAGAATACAGGCGGGGCGGCAATTTGCGCAGCACTCCAATCAATTGTTGTTCAGATAGTTCGAAGGGAAATTCCTGTAAAAGGTCGCTGACGTTTCGCCCCCACAAATAGCGTTTCAGTTGCTCGGCATCTTGTAGGATATTGTCCAGTTCGGTATGCCCGCTCAATCCCTGATATTGTTGCAAAACACTGCGGTTGAGCACGGATAATTCCAGTTCAGATTGCAGGATTTGGGCCAGTGGAAGGTTTCGCCCTTCCCATGCGAATGGTTTTGATCCGTCCAGTTTAGCGGCATTTAACACCGATTCAACCAAGGCAAAACTGTTGCTTGCGTACACGCCCAAAGCATCACCCGGTGCATATTGAAGGCCCGAATCTTCCAGGGAAAGTTCAAAATGCCAGGTTTCCTTCTCCGCTCCCCGACCATGCAGTTGTATTTTCTCCAAAACAGCAGCCTCAAAAGGATGGTGCCGATCAAAAACCGGGGCGGTTTGCACCCGACCAGATTTGGCAATGGCCGGTATGGACGTATTGGCGTGCCCAGACTTGGGTTGAGTTAAAACACCCAATACACGTTGGTACCATTCATCTGCATCTGTTTCAAAATCAACGTCGCAACAAACACAATCTGCGAGGCGTTTTGCACCCAAATTTGCCAATCGCGCATCTAGATCAAGGCCGGTTTGACAATATTTCAGGTAACTTTTATCGCCCAAGGCACAAACGGCGAAGGATACATCCGTTAATTTTGGTGCGCGTGGCCCCATCAGCCATTGGTAAAAGGACTCCGCAGAGACCGGAGGCTCCCCTTCCCCTTGGGTGCTGACCACCAGCAAGATGTTTTTTTCTTGTTGCAATTGCCGTGTGGGGTAATTATTCAAATCATGCAATTGTACCGTCCAGCCCTGTACCTCAGCGGCCTTTGCTGCTCGACTTGCCACTTTTTTGCTATTTCCGGTCTGAGAACCGTATAAGATGGTCAATACTTTATTGGCTGGCTCAGCCACCTCGGTTTCCTGCGCAGTTGCCAGGCCAAATAAATAACCACTCAACCAAAATTGCTGCGCAACCGTGGTTTCCTGCGATAACTTTTTCAACAGCCCTTCTTCGAGGCCTATGGGATGCAACGTCGATGCGTATGTCATGGTCTATTGTTTAAAAAATTATGCAGCTTGTAAAAGTGCAAGTATTTCAGGATCAATATTTTGCAGGAGCCCATGATGAACTACCTCGCCAAAAACCAGGATTGCCGGACTTTTTAAACCCGCCACTTTTGTTTTTGCAGCGATATCCGAAGCGGTTCCAACAACTACTTTTTGCGTAGGTAAAGTGCCATCTTGAATAACGGCCACAGGCACGTTGGATTTGCCCACTTTGATAAATTCAACGGCAATTTCTGGCAATTTGGACAAGCCCATCAGCACCACAAGGGTAGCATCGGTGTGAACAGCCAATTGAAGATCCGGATTAAGCGTACCGAGATCGGTCGTGGCCGTAATTACCCAAAAACTTCGACTCACGCCCCTTTGTGTCACGGCGATACCCGCCGAACCTGCCACTGCAATGGAACTGGAAATACCTGGAATGTATGCGGCGGAGATACCCTTGGATTGTGCGAACAGGATCTCTTCCATGCCCCGACCAAAAACGAAAGGATCGCCTCCTTTTAAGCGCACCACATGCCCAAATTTGCTGGCATATTCTACAATGGCCGTATTAAGCTGGTCCTGTTCCATGGATTTTTCAGCCTCCCGTTTGCCTACATAAATTTTGAGTGCCCGGGCGGGCGCATGTTCAAGCAAACGGGGGTTCACCAGTGCATCGTACAATACAACATCGGCGCATTCCAGGGCGCGCAATGCTTTGAGGGTGATTAATTCGGGATCACCCGGCCCCGCGCCTACGACCGTAAGTCGAGGTTGAAATGGAGTGTTTTTGGTTTGTTTCATAGCTTAATCAGTCTTGTTCGTGCTTTAAATGCAAATTTGCAAGGGCCTTCACCGGGATTACGGGGTTTAAAAAACACTTTCCAGCACTTCCGCCCCCAGGAACATCCCAGCGGCTACCGTATCTCCGCTGTCTTCCTGGACTAAAATAAAGCTGCCTGTGCGACGGTTAACGACGTAGGGGTCGTATGGAACCGGCTGGGCAGTACGAAGCCGCACCTTTGCGATATCATTCAGTTGTAAAATTGTGGCAGGA
>CAIVGO010000818.1 GCA_903905445.1 uncultured Bacteroidota bacterium | reverse complement strand
TTTTGGCATGCCGGTTGGGCAAAACATTCCATGTGGCAGGATTGGTCGGCCTGGAACCTTTTTAGGCGCAATTTTGAGACCTCCAATGGGCAATTGTCCTACTATTTGCCCAATATAGGCTATATTTTGGTGTATCCGGTGTTGTATTACGGTTTTTCCCCGTTCATCGGATTGTTGTTTATTTTATTTCGGCGCACCGATTTGCAGTTATATTCTAAAAAAATCTTGTTGGCTTGTTTGGCGGTGCATTTATTGTTTTTGGCCACCGTTCCTGGACAAAATGCGCGGTATTTGATCCCCGATTATGTTTTATTGCTGTGTTTGTTGTTTCCGGCCTGGGACCGCATGCATGCGTATGGTTTTTATTTTTTGAAATGGAAATGGATGCGCTGGATTTTGGGCGGGTTTTGCATCATCCAAATTGCAGATACCACCCTTTTGTTGCGCCCCATGTTGCAACGCAGCCAACTGGAACGGCATGCGGCTGCGCAAACAAGCACGATTTTGCCAGATCATGCCATATTATACGCCTTTGACCTCGATGTTGCGTTAAAAAGTTACTTGCCGGACCTGCAGTACCGCAATTTATGGGAACAGCGCTACCCGGATTTTGAGCCGGGCGCTTTTGTGTTATTCAACGAAGCGAAACTTGCAAAACAATGGGCGGGTAAAAACCCGATGTTGAATTGGGAGCAATTGAACGCGACCTACCCGCTGGATACCGTTCAGGATCTTGGGGACAACTGGTTACTTTATCGGATTCCCGACCAGGATTAATGCAACACAGCAACTTTTTGGGTAAAAACCCCCGCTTCCGTGTGTACACTCAGAAAATACGTACCACTCGGCAATGCGCTTACCTCCAAGTGCAAAATTGCGTCATGCTGTATTCCGAATTGTTTTTGCAGGACAGGTACACCCAGCGCCGATACCAATACGAGGTCCAATGACTCCTCGTTCAAATTAGAAACATCCACTTGCAAAACCGTACTGGCTGGAATTGGCTGGCAAACAATACGCGGACGCCCTGCTTGAAGGGGCCCAACAACCTGCGTAACTGGTGCCGATAAATCAAATTGACTGACTTTACTACGTTGCCACTGCCAGCCAAAAGCACCATTTGTACCTTGAATTTCTCCAAAAATGCTCGATGTGCTGAGTAAATCCTTACTTTGAATGTGAATTTGTGCAGTATTAGTCGAAAAGGAAGCATGTTGCACTGAAAATAAAGGGATGCCGGATTGTCCAAAAGCCCACAAGTTGCCACTCATGGAACGGTAAAAGATCGTATCAACCGGAAAGAAATACCCTCCATACGGGGGATTATCCAGCGGAAAACTTGTTAATAGTTGAAAATCAGGACTGTACACATCTAATCGCGCTTCGAACACAACGAAGGAATTACCATTCGGCATCAAGGCGATGTCATAAATAGGGTCAAACACACCATTGTTGATCACTGATTGTTGGTAACTGCCATCTATAGAAAACCGATAAAGGGCGGGCTCATAAAAACCTGCCAAATTGGGCCAAACCGCCAGCGCCAATAAATCGCCAGTGTTTTTATCCAAAGAATAATCGGTGAAATACTGGATGGTATTGGCAAACGAAAATTCCCAGACCCGATCCATCTCCCCGTCTTTGTATAAAACAATGTGTTCAATCGGAACGCCCCATTCGTTTTGTTCCATGTAATAATATACCGGTTCTGCATTCGGCAATTGAAACTTTCCTTTGGGTAAACTAAGCCCTTTCATCGTTTTCATTACCTGCATTTGGGTATCTAATACGATGGTAATCAAGGTATCCTGTGCTCCGAGCAGGGAAAGGTGTAAAGATCCTTTTCGGTCAATAAATAAGTCTCGAAAATTGGCCACTTTGTGTTTAAATGTGTTCAAGTTGGCACCATCAGGCCCAATTTTTTGCAAAACCAAACTGTCCACCTGCTGCTCTACAACATAAGCATTGCCCAAATGATCAAAGTAAAAGGGCGACACTCCATAGGCGCTATAGCTGTAAAAAACACTGCGCCTGCTCCAAATTGGTGTCAAATCCGGTGATAATTTATGGTAAAAACATTCCTCCCCAAAAGGATATTGACCCGGACCAATCGCTTCAAACGTTTTTACCCAAAAATTCCCCTGCGCATCTACGGCATGGCCCACCCCTACCGTACGGGTCGTGCCTTTTTCCGAATACCGGTATTTTCCCAGCGGGGCCTGTTGTTCCGGGTAAAAAGTTTCCATATAATATTCGTTTTCAGAAAAAAGCCCAGACAATGGACTGCGCATCCGCCGCAAGGTACCGCCCACCGCAACAGCACCGTCTGCCAGATTCACCGCACCCGAACCAGTGAACAGGTAGGAACTATCGATGTCAAAAAAGTAGGACCAGTGGTTACTCAAATTGTGGGTGTCATAACATGCCAACCTTGCTTCACCGGTTTGTTCATCTTCCGTAAGCCAAAAGAGCGAATCACGCACGATGGTTAACCCTCGGGTTGCACAATCATGCGGAAGGACCATCGTGATTTTGTGTTCAATTTGACCATTGTCATCCAGTTTCCATAAAAAAGCGACCCGTGGTGCCCAGGATTTTGGGGTGTAAGCACCTGATACAAACAGCTTATTCGAACTTGTAACAAACCCATTGATCTCGGTAAAAAGGGAGTCTGATGTGAATGCATAGGCCACCGTACCATTGGAATCCACTTTCGCAATTACACCATCCTCCAACGAATTTTCCAGGTTTTCGGCGGTATATAGGGCCCGCTTGCCATCTACAACCGTTTTTGTCCAGGATAAAAAACTAAAAGCCTGCTTTTCATCAAAATCCAATCCGCTCAAATTGAACGGCGTCCCTTGCTCTTCACCGCTTTCCGGGTCGATGCTTCGAATAGAATAGGAAGGTCCGGGCGCATCTTCCCACTGCGTAAATACAAAATTTTTATTCGAGTCAATTGCCACGGAAGTAGCCGCCGGACCGCCACCAAATGCCTGGGAAAGATTAAATTTTGGAAAAGAATCGAGTAAAAAGCCTGTTCCCGGCTCAAATTTCATGAAATAAGATGGCCGTGGCCCAAAATTCTGATAGGTAGAATAGGTGACCTTGATACTTCCCCGCTCATCTATAAAGCCGTCGTATAAACGAGCAGCAGTATGCGTGGGGAGTAAAGTGTCAAAAGAAACTTGCCATGCTTTTTCGCCGTTGATACCCACTTTTAACAAAAAACCATTGCTTAATTGGGGATCAAAATAGGTTGCGGCGCCCAAAGACATACCAAGTATAAAGGTATTTCCATATTCATCCAGCAGCATCTTCAACGGTACATCGTAATTGTTGCTGTCTGGCGAATCGTATCGGAAATCCCAGAGCAAAACACCCTCTGGTGTAACTTTTTGCAAACTAACATCCGCAAACATTGAATCGCTTTCCACAAAGCCCAGCAACAATAAATTGCCATCGGTCGACTGCTTCATTTCAACAACTTCATCCCGACTGGTATGCGCCCGATTCCCCATGCTGTATTCGCGCACAGGCCAAATGGGCTTGGGTGTTTGCGCTTGCGCGAAAGCAAAAAAATAAAATATATAAATAATTGATAAGCAAATACTTGATTTATTAGTTTGCTTTAAGTAAAAGAAAAACCCAGGCTTTTGTGGCTGCATGGTATGGACGAATTGGTTTGGCTTCGCATAAAAATAGGGTATTTTAATTGGGATGGCAAAATGTTTATTCCCAGAAAGCCTGTTTTTTACACATTCCTCCGCCATGTTAAAAACTTGTTAACTTACATTAGGATCACATTCATTTGTAGTCAGGG
>CAIVGO010000817.1 GCA_903905445.1 uncultured Bacteroidota bacterium | reverse complement strand
TGCCGCCTCAAAAGGATTTGGTGAAACGCGCAGGTTATTGGCCAAATTGGCTTCCGGTTCGGGGTAAATGCGCTGAATCAGGGCACGATCTGCAGGGCTTAATGCCGAATCATCCAGCGTACCGCCCAACATGCGCACATTGAGTTTCATCTGTTGGTCTTTGCTGAATTGATTGGTGAGGTGGGCATTTTTGGTAAAAATCAGGCGCGCACCTGGCGGCAAATCCATGTAAATCTGCTGGGAAGGAAGCAAATCATTGCATTCCGACATATTTAATACGCCATCAAAAACGAGGGTCGCATCCGCTTCCAACACCATCGTGCTGTTTGCGCACAGTGCCAGCATGCCCATGCCTTCATTGCCATAATACAATTCGGCCCCCTTGGTTACCCTTAATGCGCTGCCACTGCGGTATTGCATACAGGAAAAAGAACTTTGCATGGTAAGCGTGCCGCCACTGTGTCGATATTCATTGCCGTTGTCAAAAACGAGGTCAATAAAATTAAAGCAAAGGTCGCCGCCGTTGTTCACCAAGTTGGCAATATGCCGCAAAGTGTCATTGCCTTCAACCAAAGCACCCCTTAAATAAGTAAATGGCTGTATTTCAAGCGTTTGAAAACTTTCTACATTCAAATTAATGGTTTCCTGCACAGTGCTATTGGGTTCCGGGCGCGCCTCCACATACGACGGATTCGCAGCGCTTGGAAAACCCGGCTGTGTGTACAACATCAGAAAGGTCTGTGAAAAAGAGAACGGAACCGCTTCGGCAATGTTCATTTCATAGGTATTCGTGCTCGTATTGTAATTAAAAGGGGATGCAATCACTTCGGTCAAATAACCGGTTTCGCCGAAGGTTTCGTTGATTTGAACATAGGATAGTTGGAGCGTGCGGTTGGTCAACACGGCATTTGCCTCAAATTGAAACTTGAGTACCAGGTCGCGCAAGGTTTGTTCTATAAAAAACTCCGATGGAAAGCAGGTGCCGATCTCCAGATAGTTCCCGTATTGCGTCATCAAACCCGATTGATTGCGCACCTCGCCCGGAATATTTATGCCTAAAAAAACGCCAGAACACACCGATTCTACGCAATTGGCACCCGTTTTTATATGTACACTGGTATCGGATACGGTTCCGTAAAAGTTTAAATTAAAAAGGCTGTTGGGCGTGAGCGAGGGTGTGAAAAAAAACTCCTGGGCTTTGGCGCGCACAAACAAAGGCTTGGCTGGATCAATTTGGGTTAAGTCGATTTTCATCCCGTTGGAACCCGATAGGGTAGCGGCAATACAGCGGCTTGAATCGACCGGTCCATCCCAGGCGCCGTTTAGGGTTTGGTAAACAATCCAGTTTTTCGGCTGACTAATGGTTTTGGTCGCATCAAAGGGACAAGGCTTGGTTTCGTAATCTTCAAAAAAAGTGGCGTAAGAAAATTGCGCCTGGGTGGTAAGCACTAAGCAAGCATACAGTAAGGTTAAGCAGATTTTTCGCATGGTTTCAGCATTTTGAAGGTGAAGATGTTTTCGTTCTTCAAAAATAGCGCATGCGTTTCAGTTTCCAGTGATGCGGCTTGCTAATCGGCGACATGGGTGGATTTTAAAATGTTGTTGTGTCGGAATTGAGCAAATCTTGGAGGGGGCTGCAGAGAAAAAAAGGGTTCCACGGAGGGTTCCACGGAGAAGCTCGGAGGTATGGAGTTTCACGGAGGAAAAGGGTTCTGCAGAGAAAAAAGGGGTTCCACGGAGGATCTAGGAGGTACGAGTTACACAGAGAAAAAAGGGTTCCATAAGAAGTTTAGAGTTAGGGGTTGACACAGAAGAAATAAAAACTCTGTGCAACTCCGTACCTCCGAGCTCCTCCGTGGAACCCTTTTTTTCCGCGGAACCCCTTTTTTCTCCACTCCTCCCCTTCCTAGAATTGCTTAACCGAGGTAACATAATACATATCCATCATCCCCTTATTCTTCGCGGCCACTTTGCCGCGATATTGCCATTCAAATTCGTATTTGGCGAGCCAATGGGCTGCTTCACTCACATTTACGTGACCTGGCTCGCAAGCCTCTTCCATGCGGGCTGCGATATTCACGGTATCTCCCCAAATATCGTAGGCAAATTTTTTGGCACCTACCACCCCGGCAACCACCGGTCCAACGTGGATACCTACCCGGGCTTCAAAATAAGGCATGCCGCGGTTGAGGCGTTCGGCTTTGAGGGCCAACATAAAGTCCTGAATTTCGAGGGCCGCTTTTACGATATCCGATGGACTGGCATTCATATCCGAAAGGCCGCTCGCGCACATGTACGCATCGCCGATGGTCTTGATTTTTTCGATGCGGTACTGTCCGATGATGCGGTCAAAATTAGAAAAACAAAAATCAAGTTCCTCTACCAGCATTTCCGGACTGAGTTGTTCGGCAACGTGGGTAAAGCCCTTAAAATCAATAAACATCACGGTTGCCTGATCGTATTTGCGGGCAGCCACTTTATTACGGGCTTTTAACTCTTCGGCAATAGCAGGCGGCAAAATATTGAGCAACAAGGTATTACTGCGCTGTTGTTCGGCTTCTACCAGTTTGTTTTTTTGCTGCAATTCGTTGGCCGTTTTCCTTTTGGCGCGGTACCGGGCGTAAAAAAGCACGGCGATGACCCCCATAAAGACCAATACCAAAGCCAGAAGATTGCGCAAAGAATCACTTTTTTCCTTTTCCAGTTCCTTTTCGGCAATTAACGTTTTTTGCGTTTGAATTTCCCGTTCCTGTTGCGCCAGCACCACTGAATCGATCATTTGCTCCTTACTCAGGTACTCCAGTTTTCGGGTAGCATAGCGATAACTGGAATCAATGGATTGTTTTTCTTGCGACAAGCCACTAATTTTTGCCTCCTGCTGGTTTAATTGCTCTTTGGTTTTTTCCTCCACCTGCCGTAGTTGTTCCTCATAGGTAGTGGCGATGTTTTGATTTTGACCGGAAAGTTGGGCGAGCTGGGCTTTTAGGGCGCGGTTTTCGGCATCGATCAGGGCGAGTTGATTTTCAATTTTGCGCTGACTTTCCCCGCCGCTTCTGCCGCCACCGCCCGTTTCTTTGAGGTAACTAATGGTTTCGCGGCTCCACTTGAGCGCTTCCTTAAAATCGTTTTGTTTCAGGGCAATGTCTTGCAATTTTTCAGAAGCATTCAGGGCGACTTCCCGGAAACCATAATTGCGGGCCGTGTTCCAGGCGCGGTTGTAACGGGTAGCGGCCTCTTTGAAATTGCGCGCCCGATACATGGCATCGGCGCTCAAGTTTGCCGCATCCGTCTCTTTGCGTTTGTCCCCCACTTCAACGGCGATCTGGTTGGCATTTTGGGCGTATTCGGCTGCTTTGGCAGGGCTTGTTGGCAGCAGTTTTTCGGCCAATTGGTAGTTTAGGGTAAGTTTATCGGATTTTGAATTCGCACGACGTAGCCGTGCCTCCAATTCAGAAACCGATTGGGCTGAAAGGACGTGCGAAAAGAGCGGGAGCAAAAAAAGTAAGGCGGCAAGGAACTGCTTCATAGATAAGCGGTTGTGGGGCAGTGGTGTTAAAAATGGATTAATTTATAGACTTGTTGCGGTGGGTAGTTGAAAACGACGTAAAAACGCCCATTTTCCGCCCTTCTGCGTTTTTTTTCTTGTCCGTAGCGCTGCTACGCACAAGAAAAAAAGCCTTGAAGGCCAAAAAATGGACTGTTTTTGTCGTTTTACTACCCACCGCAACAAGTCTTGTGATTTAAAACGGCGGGGCTAAGATCGTTTATTTTTCCAATGTGTGGTAAAAAAGCTTTCTGGCGTTGGCTTTTTGAAAAAGACCTACCTTTGTCGAGCCGTAACCAAGCATATTCATGAAACTCAAACCTTTTCAGGCACTTTATCCTAATTTCGATTTCATTGCCTCACCAGACGTCTTCTGCAACGATGCGAAGGAGTCATTTCGTACATTTCAAGACCACGGCTTTTTTGAAAAGTTGAAACAGGACGCCCTGTATGTGTATCAAATTGAATCCAAAGCCCGGAAACACACGGGATTGATTGGGTTAAATGAGGTGGAGGATTTTTTCGATGGTAAGGTAAAAAAACACGAAAAAACCCTAAGCGAACGCGAACACCAGCAAATGCAGTTGTTTCTGCGATGGAACGCGATCCTGAAGCCCGTATTGCTCACCTACCCGTCCATTCCAGCAATCAATCAATGGCTGGAAACGTTTACCCAAACCCATACGCCGCTTTTTAGTACCCGTTTTGTGCGCGATGAAGAAACCCATCGGGTGTGGACCGTTACCGACCCCGAGGAGATTCGTATGGTGCAGGATTTGTTTTCGGCCAATATCCACGGTGTATATATTGCTGATGGGCACCACCGAACTTCTACGGTGGCTTTGTTGCACGAACGGTTAAAGGATAAAAGCCCAGAGTACGATTTTGACCATCTATTTTGTGCTTTTTTTGCAGTAGATCAACTGGATATACTCGACTACAACCGGGTTTTATCGGGATTAAAAACGGTCAGCCCGGTTCAATTTGTAGTAAAACTCTCCAAAAGTTTTGAAATAACCCCGCTCAATGGTCCGCGCAAACCCGCGTTTAAACACGAAATGATTCTCCTTGCCCAAAAAGAGTGGTATAGTTTGCAATTGCGGCAAGAGATCCTGGATAAATATCCGGCCGGCACCGTTGTTTTGGATGCTAACTTATTGAATGAGTTGGTTTTACACAATATTTTTGGCATCAAAGATGTACGCACAGACACGCGCATCACCTATGTAGAGGGCAGCAAAGGGCTTGAAGGAATGAAGAAGGCAGTGGGCAGCAGCATGGATCGGGTAGGTTTTATGTTGTATCCGGTAGATATCGATGATATGATGGGTTTGGCCGATTTGGGCGAGAGTTTGCCGCCCAAAAGCACTTATTTTGAGCCTCGGATGAAAAGTGGAATTTTGGTTAAATTGTTGAAAGAATAGGCTTATTGCCCTTCTAAATAAGATAAATCTCAAAATTAAACGCCACATTCGTTCCCCTGGCTATCTTTGCCAGGTATGTATGCACCATTGCCATAACCTAGTGCCCGTTTCTTATGTATCCTGATTTGTCTTATTTGTTTCATGGTTTGATCGGCACCGCGCCCGACAACTGGCTTTCTATCTTCAAAACCTTTGGCTTTTTCTTAGCCATCGCGTTTTTAGCCAGCGCCATTGTATTTTCCATCGAATTGCGCCGCAAAGCGCAGGAAGGTGTGTATCAGCCCGATAAAGTGACGGTAACTGAAGGCGCACCCGCAGGCATCATGGAAATTGCCATGAATGCATTGGTTGGTTTGTTGCTGGGCGGCAAAGGCTGGTACGCCGCGCAACATTTTGAAGCGTTTCGCCACGATCCGGCCTCGGTGATTTTATCGGGTAAAATAGCATGGGGCGCGGGCATTGTAGGCGCTTTGGCCTTGGGCGGACTCACTTGGTGGGATGCGCGTCGAAAGCAAAAAGCAACGCCGGTTGTGCGTACAGTGACGGTGTTTCCGCATGATCGCATCAGTGAGCTGACTGTTTGGGCGGCTGTGGGCGGTATTGTGGGTGCCAAACTGTTTGACTTGTTTGACAACTGGGAATCTTTTTTGAATGACCCAATTGGTTCACTTACTTCCGGCGGCGGCTTGGCCTTTTTCGGTGGCTTGGTACTGGGCTTTTTGGCAGTCGTCGCCTATATGTATCGCCACAAAATTCCGTTCTGGCCAACAGCCGATGCGGTATCTCCTGCGTTGGCAACGGGCTATGGCGTAGGCCGCATTGGCTGCCAATTGTCGGGCGACGGCGATTGGGGCATCGTAAATAACGCGCCCAAACCAGGGTGGATGGGTTTTCTGCCCGATTGGATGTGGTCCTATAATTACCCACACAATGTGTTGAATACCCCGCATACAGATCCGGTTCCCAGCGTCGGGATTGAAAATTGTACCTGGGATTACTGCTACCAGCTTTCTGAACCCGTGTTCCCTACCCCATTATATGAAATCCTGATGATGTCGGTGGTGGTTGGAATTTTATGGATGCTGCGCAAGCGGATTAAAATCCAGGGCCTGTTGTTTTTTGTGTACCTGGCATTGAC
>CAIVGO010000816.1 GCA_903905445.1 uncultured Bacteroidota bacterium | reverse complement strand
CGGCCACGCGTATGTGTACCTGTGCTACGGCATCCACCACCTGTTTAATGTCGTAACCGGCCCGGCCAATACCGCCCACGCCATCCTGATCCGCGCTGCCGAACCCCTTGAAGGAGAAGCGATTATGTGGGAACGCCGCAATTGGGCAAGCAAACCCCGCACCCAACGCAATCGTATCGCGCTCACCACCGGCCCAGGCGCCCTGGCACGCGCAATGGGCATCAGCACCGTTTTTACAGGAATTAATATGCTGGAAACCAACACGCCGGTTTGGATTGAAACGAATCCTGAAGCCGTTTCCATTTCGGCAGGCAAGCGCATCGGCATCGATTACGCACAGGAATGGGCTGAAAAACCCTGGCGCTTTTGGATCACCGATTCTCCTTTTGTGAAAAAATGAATCCGCGTTGCTGCTTTCATTGGCAGACTGGCTTGAAAAACCTACCTTTGCGCCCGCTTTCGGCAGTTTAAGGCCGAAATTTATTGTCAAATACTCAACTTCCAGCAGTGTCAACCTATTTGCAAGAACTCGCCCGACGCCGTACGTTCGGGATTATTGCCCACCCGGATGCCGGTAAAACCACCCTCACCGAAAAATTATTGCTCTTTGGCGGCGCGATTCAAACCGCAGGGGCTGTAAAAAGCAATAAAATCAAAAAAAGCACGGTGTCCGACTTTATGGAGATCGAACGGCAACGGGGTATCTCCGTTAGTACTTCGGTGATGGGTTTTGAATACCGCGACCTGCAAATCAACATCCTCGATACCCCCGGTCACGAAGACTTTGCGGAAGATACTTACCGCACCCTTACCGCGGTCGACTCGGCCATTGTGGTGATCGACGTGGCCAATGGCGTCGAAAAACAAACCGAAAAACTGACCAAGGTGTGCCGCATGCGCAAAACACCCATCATCTTTTTCGTGAATAAACTCGACCGTGAAGGCAAAGACGCCCTCGACCTGCTCGATGAATTGGAGCAAAAACTGGATGTAAAAGTATGCCCGCTTTCCTGGCCCATCGGTATGGGACAACGCTTTAAGGGCGTGTATAATATGTATGAAAAAAAACTCGTACTCTTTAACCCGCACGGCAAACAGGAGGACGAGGAAATCATCATTTTTGAAGACCTCAACAACCCTGAACTCGAACGGCATATTGGCGAAGGCCCGGCCCGTGAATTGCGCCATGAAGTAGAGATGGTGAGCGCCGTTTATCCTGTATTTGAGCAACAAGACTACCTCGACGGCAAAATTTGCCCTGTGTTTTTTGGCTCGGCGGTGAATAACTTCGGCGTAAAAGAATTGCTTGATTGTTTTGTGGAAATCGCCCCAACGCCCCTCGCCCGCGACTCTGAAGAACGCGAAATCAAACCGACGGAAGAAAAAATGACCGGTTTTGTGTTCAAAATATTTGCGAACATGGATCCGCGCCACCGCGACCGCATCGCGTTTTTGCGGATTTGCTCGGGCCGTTTTGAACGCAACAAACCCTACCGCCATATTCGGCTGGAGCGCGACATGCGTTTCCCTAACCCTACCATGTTTATGGCCAGCAAAAAAACCCTGCTCGATGAAGCATATCCCGGCGATGTGGTCGGCTTGTACGATTCGGGTAATTTTAAAATCGGTGACACCCTGACAGAAGGAGAAATCCTGCATTTCAAAGGTTTGCCCGCCTTTTCGCCCGAACAATTCCGCTATGTTGAAAATGCCGATCCACTCAAGCAAAAGCAATTTGCTAAAGGCCTGGATCAATTGATGGATGAAGGCGTGGCCCAAATGTTTACCCGCCAAACCGACGGACGGCGTATCATCGGCACGGTGGGTCAACTACAATTTGAGGTCATCCAACACCGCTTAGAATCGGAATATAACTCCAAATGCCGGTACGAACCCGTGAGCTTGTTCAAAGCCTGCTGGATAACTTCCGAAGACCCGAAAGCCATCGCGGAGTTTCTGGACCGCCGCAAACGCGATGTTGCCAAAGACAAAGACGGCAACTGGGTATTTTTGGCCGAAACCGCCTGGACCTTACAAACGGTGCAGGAGAATTTCCCAAAAATTGCCTTCCACTTTACCTCCGAAAAAATATGAACACAGAGATCCTGATCTCAAACATGACCAACCCTACCCTGCTTTTTTTTCTCCTGGGTGTGGTCGCAGTATTAGTAAAAAGTGATTTGCGTATTCCCGAGTCGACTTCAAAGTTTATATCCTTGTACTTATTATTATCAATCGGTTTTAAAGGCGGGCAGGAGTTACAGCACAGCGGTTTGACCCTGGAGGTTACTTATACGCTTATAATTGCCATCTTATTCGCCGCTTTGGTACCCGTTTATACTTTTTTCTTGTTGAAAAGGCGGATGAATATTCACGATGCAGGAGCGATTGCGGCAACTTATGGCAGTGTAAGTGCAGTAACCTTTGTGGCTGCCAGTTCGTTTTTGGAACAAATAAATGTACATTTTGGCGGCCATATGGTGGCTGCAATGGCCATGATGGAAGCGCCTGCCATCATCATTGGCGTGATGCTCATTCGGCGTTATGATAAAGAAACGGATCAAAAGCAAAGTTTAGGGCATATAATCAAAGAGGCCTTAACGAATGGATCAGTCTTGATGATTTTGGGCAGCCTGTTGATTGGGATACTGTCCGATAGCAAGCAGGCCGAAGGAATTAAACCTTTTACCAGCGATATTTTCAAAGGCTTTTTGTCCGTTTTCCTCCTGGAAATGGGCATTTTAGCGGCCATGCGTTTCAAAGCGTTCCGATCGTATGGTTTAACGGCCATTTTATTTGCCCTATTTGCCCCTTTGGTAAATGGGATGCTTGCCGCACTGGTAACCCATTTTCTGCCAATGGAGCCTGGCAATAAATTATTGCTCTGTATCCTTGCCGCCAGTGCTTCTTATATTGCAGTACCTGCAGCCATGCGACTTGCCGCACCAAAAGCCGATCCGGGCCTGTATATCCCGATGGCCCTGGGTATTACCTTTCCATTAAATATCACCATTGGTATTCCATTGTACTGGAGCCTAATTAGTTAAATTTATTCCTTAAACATTGGATTAACAGGCTTCTATCGTAAACTTTTTTTACAATAAGCTGTTTGTAAACCATCTGACTACTTCAAAAAAGATAAAAAATGAGTATAAAACTTGGCATTATTGCTGCGGCATGTTCGATCATCTGCGGCTATACATATTATGATTTCACCAACAAAACGCTTGCCCGTCCCATGGAAACGCTCAACCCAACAACTTCCTTCTTTAGTTACACGGTAAACAGCCTCGACGGTCAGCCTGTTTCTTTAGAGCAATTTAAAGGCAAAAAAATTATTGTCCTCAATGTTGCTTCTGAATGTGGTTACACGCCGCAATATGCTGCCTGGCAGGCTTTTTACGAAGCCCATAAAGATAAAGTGGTCGTTTTAGGCTTCCCCTGCAATGACTTTGGCGGCCAGGAACCCGGCGAAGCCAAAACTATTGCCGGTTTTTGCCAAAAAAATTACGGGGTAACGTTCCCGATGTTTGAAAAAGTAGCCGTGAAAGGTGCCAGTAAAGCCCCGGTATATCAATGGCTGACCGATCCTGCCCTCAATGGCTGGAACAAACAGGAACCTACCTGGAACTTCTGCAAATATTTGATCGACGAAAACGGCAAACTGGTTAATTTCTTCGCCTCTGCGGTGAAACCAGATAATCCCGATTTTGTGGCGGCGATTGGGTTGTAAAAGGCCCGAAACGCACCTTACAGTACAAAAAAATTGTAAAGCATATTTTTATTAGCATCAACATAGTATAACACTATATTCGGTGTTCGGTGTTCGAAGTATACTAATTTTAGTACATTTCGAACACCAAACACCAAATAAGGTCAAAATTTGTTTAGAAGCCTCCGTTTATTCCATAAAAAACCGCTTGCAAACATCAAGCGAAAAGGCAAGTAACCCTTCGTGTAATAACGCAATATTGCATTGCTCCATCGTATCCAATGCCAACAACTCGAACCCACATGCAAAATGGGAGGGCAAACTGGGCTTTTGGATTACAACACATACTTCAGACCCGCTTTTTACAACCTTAAGCAGAGATTGTTGCTGATCTACCAAAACAACACTTTCAATGGTTTCCGGCAACCAGATTGCATTTTTTTGAGGCACAGGGTCATCGTAGCGCGCCTGTGCCTGTAGATGTAGCGCAGATAACATGGCAATTGAAAAAAGTAATTTTCTCATAATACTTTTTTAATAATGAGGGAAGAATATCCTTGACTAACCAAGGATTGCACTGCGAAGAAACATTAGAATACGGTAGACTTTCAGACAAATACGGCCGAATTGAACCAATAAGCGGCTGAGATGAACAATACAGATACTTACTCAAGTAGAATGAATCATGCGCAAAAAAAATGGTGCCTTATCTTTATAAGGCACCATAATAATAGCAAATAAATACCCAAGTGTCAGAAAAAAAATGATGGGGAGAACAGGCCGGAGGCCATTTACAAAGTATCGTATACTAAACGATTCGTCTCAAATTGATAACAAGGTGAATTACCAAATTTGACCGTTTTTTACAATAAACGGTCAGTTTAGGGACAATCGCTCTTGCCCGCAAAGATAAAAGTTCAATATTTTTACGTTTTAAATATCATCCCGAATTGAACAAATTTGGGGGTTAATTGACATAGCGCCTACATGGTATTACGATCATTACAAATGGGGGCTCATTTTACCCGATCACGACATTCCTGATACAAGTTTTAAGGTCACAGCATATTCCAGTTCACTTTTTTCTTGCATGATTCCATCTGGTAGCCCAATTGCATCATACTGGTTTTGGATGTAACGATGTCCAATACCCGCAGACACGCGGTTTTCAACCTTGGGGAGTATATTATTTATGATGGCAATATGGTCCGGCGAGGTTTGAATGATCCGGATACACAAAGGCCGTTCGATACTGGAAATATTATGGATCACACAGTTTTCAAGTAAAATCTGGAAAGCCCACGACGGGATATGATAATGACCAATTTCCTTGGGACAAATTTTTACTTCTACTTGAAGGCGATCTCCAAATTTAGTTTTCAGCATCTCCAAATATAAATGGATTCCCTCCAACTCTTCTTCAACAGATACCCAATCCTGATTTTCAAGGATGAGGGCGCGGCGATAAATAGTTGATAATTGCAGTACATATTGCTCCAAACTTTCATCCTTTTCTTCAATCATAGATTGCAGGATACCCAATGAATTGAACAAAAAATGGGGGTTTAGTTGTTGCTTTATCAATTGAATCTTTAACATGTACTGGTCGCGCTCCAATTGTATTTTTTTTACGGCCTCTTCACGATGCGCGGTATTAAATACTTGAACATATTGAATGAGTAAAATTGAAACCGATGCAATCATTATTCTAAACCATACGATCGACACACTGGGTAATCGGTATTGGTGTGGAATATTGAATCCAATGAATGT
This sequence comes from uncultured Bacteroidota bacterium, assembly GCA_903905445.1. GTDB lineage: Bacteria > Bacteroidota > Bacteroidia > Chitinophagales > Saprospiraceae > M3007. The sequence continues at coordinate 20,535 of CAIVGO010000816.1, read as the reverse complement.
GATTATGATAAAAACACAAAGCATCGTGAACAGCAACTGGATTATAAACCACCTTTTTATTTGCGCTATAATGATCGATACTCCAATCTTTTCCATCAAGGCATTATTCAGCACGGAAACAAGGCTCAAGGTTACTACCCCGTAAACGATATACCCAATTCCCCTGTTGGGGTCTTGCTGATAATTGAATGGGAACCCTAAAAGCAAACTAAATACCGGGAAAAATATGCTGAAAAGCACCCCCAACTTATTTCGATTGAAGAAACTGGACTTGTATGCCGGGATTTTAAACTTCTGCATTTCCATCAGATGATTTGTGTTAGAGTCTGTAAAAAATTATATTTCAGACCAGATAAGCTCATATCAAGATTATCCGTATTCTAACCATTTCATAAATTCGGTCACTTTAAGGCGACTTACCACGATGCGTTCAGCAACAGGAATTGTCAAATTGATGGAAACTTTTCGGTTAAAATAAGGTTCAACAGAGGATATTGCGGCTCGATTCAGAATCATTTGCCGATTTACTCTAAAAAACTCCCTGGTACCCAACTTTTTTTCCAATTCATCTACTGATTTTGGGATGACATATTGCTCGTTTTTGACCGTATAAAGGTAAACGATGTCATGGTCTAAATTAATCAGCGCAATATCCTTCAATTGAATTGGGTATATTTTATCCCGCATTTGCACCAACAAACACGAATTGTTCGGTAGTAACACCTCCTCTAGTTGCTTAGGCATGTTTGAGTTAAAAGACGGATCGCATAATTTTTTTGTTTTTTCAAACGCTTTTTCAATATCTAATTGACTAAATGGCTTTAAAATATAATCGATTCCATTGCTCTTAAATGCCTGCATGGTATAAGTATCATAGGTCGTGCAAAAAACAATGGGTGTTTTTACATCAATTTTCTTGAAAATATCAAAACTTAAGCCATCATCCAATTGGACATCCATGAAAATCATATCAATCCGATCTGTGTGATGTTCCAGAAACGCTACTGTTTCTTGAATAGAACTGCACACGGAAATAACTTTATGGGCAGGGTCTATTTTTTCGACAGTCCTGGTAAGTAACCTGGCAATTGGTGGCTCATTCTCAACGATCACAACGTTCATTTCACAAGTTTTAAAGTTACAGAATATTCCAATTCACTTTTTTCTAGCATAATCCCTCCCGGTTGCCCAATTGAATCATACTGATTTTGTATATAACGATGTCCAATACCGGCAGACACGCGGTTTTCAACCTTGGGGAGTATATTATTTATGATGGCAATACGATCCGGGGAGGTTTGAATGATCCGGATGCACAACGGCTGTTCGATACTGGGAATATTATGGATCACACAGTTTTCAAGTAAAATCTGGAAAGCCCACGATGGGATATGGGAATGCCCTGTTTCCTCAGGACTAATTTTTACTTCCACTTGAAGGCGATCTCCAAATTTTGTTTTTAGCATCTCCAGATATAAATGGACTCCCTCCAACTCTTCTTCCACAGATACCCAATCCTTATTTTCAAGGATGAGGGCGCGGCGGTAAATGGTTGACAATTGCAGTACATAATGTTCCAAATTCTCGTCCTTTTCTTCTATCATAGATTGCAGGATACTCAATGAATTGAACAAAAAATGGGGATTGAGTTGTTGCTTTATCAGTTGAATCTTTAAAAGGTATTGGTCGCGCTCCAATTGTACTTTTTTTACGGTCTCTTCACGATACACCGTATTAAATACCTGGACATACTGAATAAGTAAAATTGAAACCGTTGCCGACATTACTTTATACCAAGCGATGGTAATATTCCCTATCCGGTATGGATTAGGAACACTCATTTGAATGAGCAGAATGATCAAAGCAGCAAAAAGCAGGGTAAGTATAAACTGGACAATAAACCACTTTTTTATTTTCGCTTTAACATTCATTGGGCCAATCCACTGAATGAAGGCATCATTCAACAAGGAGATAAAGGACAATGACACAATCCCGTAAAACAAATACCCAATGGCGCGAAATGGTTCTTGTTGATAATCAATTGGTTGTGCTAAAAACAAACTGGATACCGGATAGAAGATGCTAATCGCCAATGCCAACTTATTTCGATTTATGTAATCATTCCGCATCACAACGTTTTCCAACTCGGGCATATCCTCTAGTCCTTTATGTTCTTTTTAAAATTGAAACCAAGCAGTAGATCCAACAGGCTTTATTTTTGAACTAAACAAATAGCAAGCCAATTAAGCATACATTGTAAGTTTTTACATGATTTACACGATTTGGATGATTTCAAAAAAACACACAATACATTATTTTAATACAAAAAAACAAAAAGCATATAATCCACTAATTATAAAATAGTTACACTTATCAAGTAAAACATATAAATATATTTTACTACTTGAAAAAATCTTAAATTCATGCAATAATACACATGCTGTAATTTATTACATGGATAAATACGGACAACAAGGCCGTTTTTTGGCATGCAACCAAATAGCTATTGTTGTTACAAAAAACTGAGCAATGACGGCTTTTTTATGCCCCCTGCAAGGTCATATACAACGACTAATTGGTTGTAATAACGGTTGCATAAGGATGCATCTTTCAAATAGGCAACCATATATGGATGGTGTAAGGCTCTACTTTGCCTGCCTGCAAATTGTTCCGCCTGAAAATCAGCCGTGACATAGTTGATCATATTCGCCGATAACAGCACTTTGGCCTGCTCTTGTACCTTCTTGCCATAAAAAGTAGTGAGTGCCATCAGGTCCATTTGAAACGCACAACCCGTGTCCTTCATGCGCAGGAGAAAGGCTTCAGAAAAGCGGCCCAGCAGTTGTTCTGTATGCATCACAACGGGCACATAACCCCGACAAGAAAAATACCACAACTGTCTTAAAATTTCTGACATATCCTGCATCGCGTCCGGTATAGACACCAGTACCTTGTTTTCATCAAAGGATAACAGAGAATCGTAATAGGGGCGCTGTTTCCAATCCAGCGCAAGCGGATACACCAACGCGGTGTCAAAGGCAACCAGCAAGCCGTCGGCATGTAAATCGGCTTTCAAGGCCAAAGATTTTTCCAACAACTGGATTTCAACAGGGATGGATGGCTGCGCTCGATCAATGCCTTCATTTTCAAATAAAGGCGCCAGGGCACGTATCGTCCCCGTGATTACTTCACGATCCGGAAAACGATCAAAAAACGCCTTCGGGGTCAACAAAGGGGGAGGATACGCAAAATGTGCATGGAAAGCATCCCGTTTCCCGCCAAAGGAAGCAGCACAAAAAAAAGCAAGTGTCATGGATTAAGCGATTAAATTATATTGGACATGGCAGCATCCGGCAGCAATCGGCCCTAATAAGCGTATTTACAAGGCGGCCACCTTCTCTGAATCAAAAAAACAAGGGCTCAAGATTTTTAATTTTTTTGGACTTAACAGATCCTTGCCCATGCAAAAACTCAAGTCAAAATATGTGAAAAACGAACTAAGCGCTGTAATTTGACTGTATTTTTATCAAATTACACACATCATTGCCTGCATTTTCCATTTTTAAAACATAATTTTAGTTAAATGATCCAAAAATGTACAAGGTCATCGTTTAGTTCCATTTATTCCGTCACCTTTGCTGGCCCTGGACAAAAAAGTGGAACCGAATTATTTTATAAACAATTGAATATCAATTTTTTGTAAAATAAAGGAGTGCGCCATTTTTATCGTGTGTTGGACTTGAAAAAATGAATCAGCACCACATCGCTGTTATTACTGAAAATGTAATGACAAGCGCTACAATCGTTGAATACCTGACCCAAAACCAGGATTACCTAGTTGATTGCAGTGATAGTATTGCCTCTTTTCTGGAATCCTTACGTTTGGAAAGTCAAATCGATATTATCCTGTTAGAAGTTACAACGCATGGACAAAATGCGTTAAAACATTTTTACAAGTTGGGGAAGCTGGTTCCCAATGCCAAGATTCTGGTCTTTTTTGAACACCTTGATAAAGACCTGCTCATTGCGGCCATTAAAGCGGGAGCCGCTGGGTATTATGCGCTTAATACCGACTTGAAACTTTTATCCATTGCCATCGAAAACCTGCTGAACAACAACAGGGTGCTTTCACCGGAGGCTGTTATTTTCCTGATTGAGGCACTTGAAGGAAATCCACCCCCCACCCCCCACCCAACGCAAAACTTAAATGCCTACAACTTAAATCAGCGAGAAATTGCGATCATGAGCGGCCTATTAAACAACTTACAATACAAAGAAATTGCTACGCAAAATTTTGTCAGTATTAATACGGTACGACATTATGTACTTACACTGTATCGAAAAACAGGTGTAAATAGCAGAAAAGGGTTGGTTAGAAAAATGGAGAACCCATCGTATAATAAACTCTAATTTGTTTTCGGTAATAAAAACATAATAGGTTTCGTACATTTCAAACACCAAACATTGTATAAATAAATAATTTTCAATAATATAAACATTAATTCATATTTTATAAGTGTAGTGATTGAACATTATTGGGAGAAGAATGTTATGGGCCTGATTATTTTCATGTACCAATTCATGCAATTTTCATGCAATACTTATGTAACGAATGAAAATAATTGACAAAAATAGCAAACATGTAAAAAAAGCCAGTGCATTTTAATATCTCGATTTATTCAACCACTTTTGCAAGAAAAATAGATGAATATTGTAATCATTGAGGATGAACCCACGCTCAGAGCCGACATGACTGAGTTTTTGCAGGCACAAGGCACTTTTCGCGTAGCATCTTTTGAGTCAATAGGTTCCTTTGTGGATTACTTTTCCATGGATACAAAAGTGGATCTGCTACTGCTGGATGTGATGCTCAACGGCCAGAATTCATTGAACCACTTGTTCAAAATCAAGCGTTTGGTGCCCAATGCGAAAGTTTTGATTGTGACCGGAAGCAACACGGAGGCTTTTATGATGAAAGCATTGGCCGAAGGTGCCGAAGGGTATTACCTGAAAAGCGCGGATCTGCAACTATTACTAGGTGCCATTCAAAATGTAATTACCCACAGCGCCTACATCGATCCAACCCTAACCAAAGCACTGATTAAACGCTATAAAACCAATGTGACAGAACAACCTCCTGCTTCGCCGGAGCTGAACTACATGGCACAAAACTTTGACCTGAATAAGCGTGAAATGGAAATCCTCACCGGACTTTCGGAAGGAATGCGCTACAAGGAAATTGCCGAACGCTACCATGTAAGCATCAATACGGTACGGCACTACGTCCTTTCTCTTTACCGAAAAACCGATGTAAACAACCGAAAAGAACTCATTAAAAAAGCCAAAACCTTGTCCTAATCGCCTATAACAACATAAGCAGGTAAGCACCGTGGGAATTATCTCAATCATAATATAGCCCAATTAAAAGACAAAACGCGTACCGAAAACGAATACTTAATCCTCCTCGTCCGATTATCGATTTTTGAACCCTGGATTTCTTGTCTCCCCAATTTACCCATTGCAGGGTAATACTTTTGGATTATGGTAAGTCCGCGACATACCGTGATACCCTTAAATGTCGTGCCCTACAGCAATGCAATTAAACCAGTGAATTCATAATTGGTCTTGTTGCGGTGAGGAGCAACAAGGCTATTGCCAACACCTATATATTTGGTGAATTTCATGGTCATTCAAGATGGGACCAAATTCATCAAGGAATAAAAGACAAAGCTCATGTTAAGATGTATCATTGTGGATGATTGTCCGGTTGCATCGGCAAACTTGCGTTACCTATGCACTAAATCCCAGTCCCTAAGCTTGGTCAATACCTTCTTGAGCCCGGAAACGGCCTTGGCGTTTTTATTTAGTAATCCGGATCAAGTAGACCTCCTATTCCTTGATGTTGAAATGCCAGAAATAAACGGGATGCAATTTCTGGATCGTTTGTTGGCGCCACCGATGGTTATTTTCACAACATCAAATCAACTACACGCATATGACGCTTTTGAATATAATGCCATCGATTTTCTCAAAAAACCGATTTCTAAGGCCCGTTTTGAACACGCGGTAGAAAAAGCGCTCCTCCTGAATCCTAAAAATGAGGTAGGCGAAAACAGAACCAACATGGTCATCGCTTCCATCCGAAAATTGAACGAGGAAAAAAGAAGCATGATCAGCATCCTGGCACATGACCTGCGCAACCCCCTGTTTTCGTTGCAAATGAAGGCCGCCAACCTAAAACTCCACCAGTCGCTCAATAAAATGGCGACCGATATTGAAATAGCCGTACATCGTATTCAGCAATTAACCAACCTGATCCTGAAATTAGAGGAAGATGAAAGCATGGATTTGCATAAAATCATGGTGCCTTTCGCCTTGGCCCCGCTCATCAATAATGTATTAAAACACCTCCAATTGATCGCAAACAGCAAAAACGTGCGCATCAACCTTAAAGAACAGGTCAACAATGCCAGTATCCTGGCTGAACCCACCCTGCTGGAGCACATTTTTGAAAACATCTTATCGAATGCCATTAAATTCTCCCCCCAATATGGCATCATCGATGTAACGATTTCTGATAACTTGGACAATACCCTCATGGTTCGGATTAAAGACAGTGGCCCCGGTATTGCCTCACAAAAAATGGCCGGTCTTTTTGAAAAGAAAAAATTAAACATCAATTCGCTTGATCAGGGCGTCGGTATTGGCTTGAGCCTCAGCAAGAAATTTGCCGATTTAATGCACATCGAAATGGGTGTGGAAAATTCGACCATTCAAGGAACAACGGTTTTTTTAAAAATACCGAAATACAATTCTTAATCAATAAACTTGTTGCCGTGAGAAGCAACAGGTCTAATCACGCTTCTAAGCTTATGAACAAAGGCTCGGATACTTTCAAATATATCATCATTGATAAAAGTGCCGCTGCGCGCAAGGGCTTACACACTTTTTGTAACCACGACCCATCGCTTGAATCATACGGATTATTTGATTCCATCGAACAAGCGTTAGCGCGCATTAAACCATCAAACACCAAAATTGACCTGATTTTTTTAGGGCAAGACACGTACGCTCCTCAAGATTTATCCGAATTGGCCCAATTACCAGGAAAATCGGAACTCATCCTATTGAGCCACGAAAAAAGAATGGCCTTCACCGCTTTTGAAATCGGGGCTTTAGATTTCCTGCACAAACCCATTGACAAACTCCGATTTAAACAAACGGTTGAAAAGTTCCGTCAAGCAAAATCAAAGGAAGATTGGGCACTACAACACTTAAAAGCGGAACATTCTAGCAGGGTGGAAAAATCTTTATTCAAACAAAACCTCATCCATTTGTTACTGAATCGGGCGAATCGAACCGTGTTCGAATTGTTGAACTATATGGAATATCCCCCTCCTAAAACTCATGATGATCATCAAAAACCGTTAGCACTCGGGCACCTGCAAATTTGCACAAACCAACATATTGCAGCCATTGTAAAGAATGACTTCGGCCACTTTGCAACCATGAATCGTGTACCATTGGCGCCTTTATTACAGACCGCTATTGAACACCTGCATATTTATGCCCAACGAAAAAACCTTCAATGGATTTATAATAATAACTACGAGCATATTCAAACCAGGGCCAATTCTGAAATTTTAACCCTGATTATTGAACAAATATTATCCTTACTTATTCAATTTGCACCAAATGATGGCACGATCCATATTTCGGTACAATTCGAATTTCAAGAATTGCAAATTGCGATTGACCTCCCCGATTTAGAACTGGACGAAACCATCCAAAAAAGAATAAATGCCAAACTGAATGATTTAAATACCATCAAGCAGCTCGACTATAAGGACGGAGAAGCGATCCATTACTTTCTGGAACGCATGGATGGGTATGCTTTCGTTAAAACAAAAACCGAGCAAGGCACGCGTATTTGTATTGTTTTAGAAGGATATCTGACTTAAACGAGTTTATGATTTAGAGCCATTACAAAAAAAGGCAAGGTACTGTAACAGTACACTTGCCTAAGGAAGAACTAATTATTTTAATACGGCAGGGGCAAAATAGATTAAAGCGTGTTGGACAACGTCCGTTTGTTAATTGTTATGCAAAGGTCTTAACTGAAGCACTCATTACGAAAAATAAAAATCTAAAATTGCATGTATAATCAATGTAAATAACATGTGCAATTAGATGAATTTAAAATTTTATAGTCTTTAAATGTAAACACACACAAAAAAAATGCACCCCGACTTTTCGAGGTGCTGAAACTTAATAACCGACCATAGTTCAACTTACTCAAACTACAGATTTAATATGCCCGTGCAAAATATTACACCTACACGGACGGACCTTCTGATCATGTGTTTTAGAATGGATCGGGGAGAATCCTGTTGACTTAAGGATTATTCGTACTTGCAGGCAAAAACAATGATTTCTAAAAAGTATTCTACGCGCACACACTTTTGGTGCGCGCAGAACACTTAAGCTGAAAATCAAAAAGGCTTGCAATCTCCTTAAGAAAAGTCTGTGAATCAAAAGTATGGATAGACGCTATCTCAGGGGCGGTTTGCCCATGTAACAAATCATGGGTTTTATCCCAAAAAAAACTAATTAAATAAAAACCAATAAATAAATGTAAAAAAAGGGGGTATTACATAAAAAAAATTGACGCTCCAACTTCATGGAACGTCAATGAATCCTCGTCATTAATAAGCCCTTGAATTTTTCAAAGTCTTGAAAAGCAATATGATTCTTACAACCCATTGCTCTAAATAGTACCTACAACACATTTATAAAATTCTGGAGAACAAATGTTTTTCATCTCAAGCATTTTACTCAAAATTGTAGTACAAATTTAAAGCCATAAGAGGATAATTTGATTGGGAAATAGCCGAATTGAACAAATTAAAGCGTGAATTGAACAAGACTAGTGCTTATTTATTCCAAGACTATAGTCAATGCAAAGTGGTTATAAAACGGCTGGCTTCTAATCTATTGAAAATCAAGTTTTTTTATCCATCCATCCTTCAAATTCATTTAAATCTGGGTTAAAACGGTATTAGTTTTAAGGTAACTGCATACTCGATATTACCCACTTCTTTACACATTCCATCTTGTATACCAACTGCCTGATACTGCATTTCCAGGTACTGATGGCCGATGTTGGATGAATCTTGAAGATTTGATATACGCTGAAGATTATTTGACACCGTAATACTTGTGGTTGTTTTTTGTGAAATTCGAATATGCAAGGGGGACTTGGGTGTCGCAATGTTGTGTTTGATACAATTTTCCACGAGAATCTGCAAACTCATGACAGGAATCCGAAATTTAGCAATGGATTCAATTGGAGCAAGATCCATCGTGACTATTAAGCCCGCTGTAAACCGCAATCGCAACATCGTTAAGTACAAATTCAAGCCTTCAAGCTCCTCCTGAAAGGAAATTAAATCTTGGTCTTGGAAATAAAGTGCCTGTTTGTACACATTGGCCATTCCCAATAAATAAGACTCAGCCTGTTCGTCCTTTTCCAGGATCATCATTTGCAGAATACTAAGCGAATTGAATAAAAAATGCGGATTTACCTGTCGGCGCACCAATTCATTCTTCATCTGGAGTCGGTCGCGCTCCAACTGGATGGTCCGTATCTTTTCCCGCTCATGTTCTACATAGAATATCCCGATGTATTGAATTAATAAAACACTACAGCCTGCGAAACACATCCTGTAATAGAGTACCTGAAAAGGAGCAAATTTCAAATGCGGGGTACTAAACGGTGGAATGTTACTGATTAATAGCAGTATTAAAAGCATAACACCCAGCATCTGCAACAAATACCACCTTATAATTTGATGTTTGATGCGCTGAGGACCAATCCACTGAAGCACGCTGTCATTGAGCAAACATATAGCAGATAAAAGCAGCGCGGCACGACCAGCAAATAGCATCTTTATTTCCCAAGTGGTGTCGTTATGATAATTCCCATGTATTAAAATATTGCTGTAAGGAATGACGATGCCTAGTAAAAGAGGCACAATATTGCGTCTTAATCTCGGATTTTTAAATATTTTTGTCCAAATGGAACGTTTAAGTAAGCTCATTTTATTATAGTCAAGGCAACCTGTGTGGGTAGAAAAAGTAATAGGCATATGGCAAGATTCAAGCACAAGTCAAATGTATTTGTAAAATAAAGAAGCCGCCCCAACATCTTGGGACGACCTTCATTGTTCCACAATAATTTTACTCAGAGTGTGAAAAGTCAAACAAAAGCGCAATTATTTCAACGCCCTATTGCACCTAAATTGATCAGTATTGTTTTTATTTTGAACAGAAATAAAATCCATTGCGCGCAGCAACATTTTGTTACGCGCTTTGGAATCTGTTAAATCATTTTTAACCGAAATGGTCAAAAATTCCTTGAACAACACACTGCAATGACAAAATTCGCAATACAAATATAGGCACTTGCCCAGGCAAACAATTGGTGCAATAATCTAGATAATACACAAGCCACATGTAATTCTCTAGTATTTAATTGAAATGTTACAGTTTTACATTGTTACAAACAACTGATTTTCGTAAAATATCTTAACCAGTTCCGAAACATTTTTCACCTTCATTTTATTCATGATGTTTTTTCTGTGGATATTTACGGTTAGGGGACTGATTCCCAATTTCTCGCCAATTTGGGTTGGGTTTAATGCCTCTCCAATACACATAAAAACTTCTTTTTCGCGGTTTGTTAGCCCGAAATCAGATACCTCTGTTGGTCTTGCAGCAGCGGCATGCGATTTGGCAGCGCCTGGTGGCGTTTCAAACAAATTCAAGCCTTTTCCAATATACACTTCTCCCGCCAGGATGCGTTCGATGGCATTCAAGAGTTCGGACGGGTTTTCTGATTTTAAAATATACCCATCTGCACCTGCTTTAAAAGCCATGCGCATAAATCGTGCATCCGTAATAGATCCCAATATCAAAATTCGGGTTTCCGGCACCGTGTTTTTAAGGGATTTGATCAAAGTTATCAAGTTGTTATCGGTATAAGCCAACCCGATCATCAACAATGCTGGTTTTTGAGCCAAGGCCACATCCACCAAACCCAGGTCTAATTGGCGCGTTGTTGTCAAGTTCCATGGTTTTTTCTTGCCTTTCCCTGCAAATAAGATCTTGATTCCTTCTAAGATCAACGGATGGCGATCTGCCATAATCAGGTTAATTGAGTTTTCAACTTTCAAATGCTGCATGCTTTTCGGTTTAAAATTTTAATTTTTTTTAAAAAAAGACCGGAACACCTTAAATGTGCACGAGTTTGCGATACAGCGTTCCGAAAGGTGTTTCAATTTTGTAATAAAACAAACCGAACTGCGGCGAATTGCCCATCTCAAATTCAAGGGCATGATATCCTGCCGAAAAATAGTTCCGTTGTTGATGTACCAAAATACCGGTTGCATCCAACACACTGAGTACCGCTTCTCCTGCTTGTGGCAATTGAAATCCAATGCTGGTGGTTGTATGAAATGGATTTGGATAATTTTGATATAACTCAAATGGTTGCCCCCACGCCGAATCCAATGGCGCATTTAAAAACCGTAAATTCGGTTGCATTTTTACGAATTCTACCGCAGGTATTGGCGCAGTATAGGCTTCGCGCAATGTAATTCGATCAGATAGGCGCAATAAATCGTGTAGCGGAGCATCCGTTTGAGCCTCTAATAACAAGGAAAAAGAAAATCCGTCTGAAGTGATCTGCATGCGTGGATCTGCGGTGTACGCAATGGTAAGCGCATCGCCCAATACGCCAAATTGGTCGGTCGACATTTGCCCGGCTGCCTGTATTTCCAGCAGCGACAACCCATGGAGTTCGAGGGTAAACTGGCAACTCGCTATGGGCTGATCGGTCCGAAAATGAAGGGCAAACTGGTCGCCGCGCCGCACCAGCCGATCTTCCGTTTCTAGCCATACTGGTTCAAAAGTGCGCGCCTCCGACGGTGCGTTTGCACTTCCAACCGCACTGCTGTTCACATCCCCTACCTTCACCGCAACAAAATCGGCCGTCGATACATCCGTGGCCTGCTGGTTCATGGAAATAAATTCTGGAAAACCCGCTTGAAATGGGTTGCCCGGCACCGGAAAAACATGGGCCTTATCCACAAAACGCCAACTTGTATTATTCGCAAACTGTTGATATACACCCAGAATTAACTTTCTTAACTCAACAATATCAAAGGTGGTGACGGTATTTGAATGGTTCGCATCGGCAGCAATTACCTGGTAGGGCGAAACGAATGGCTGCAGGGCTAAAATGTGCTTATTGATTTGAAGTAAATCATAGGTCGTTACCCCATTTAACGGGTTCTGATTGAGCAATGGCTGTACCAATAAGTTGGAAGCCGGTGGAAGCGCATCATAACTATACCAACCTTCCCAATCGGAATAAACACTGTTACTAAAAGCCGGAAAATTGTCAAGTTGACTGATGATTTCTACCTGCGCGCCCGAAACCGGCTTGGCATCACTGGTCTGTAATTTCCCTCCAACAAATACTTTTGTCGAATCCTGGCAGAAATTATACTGGTCTTTAATGGTTACAAATGTGGTGCAACTCCGCGAATTCCCATCCAAATCAACCGCCCACACTACGATGTTTTGCAAACCCAAATCGGCACAATCAAACTTCAAATAAGGCTTGCTGATACCCATACTATCGGTGGTATATTCAATGGATGCTTGCGCATTGGCACCATAGGTCTCCAACAATGAAACGGGGGTGTAATTATCTGAAAACTGTTGGATGAGCGCCGCAACATCCACGTTAAATGTCTGATTAGGAGTAATATACGCATTAAAACCTGCTTTACAAGTCAGGGTAGGCGCTTGCTTGTCTTCAATTAAAATCGTTTGATCTAATACCTGCTGATTGCCGCACAAATCTTCCAGAATCCACCGTATTGCATGTTTGCCATTGGGTAATAGTGGCAAAGTATATTCGGTAGGCTTGGCTGCTGTATTCCAACGTACATAACCATATTTTTTTCCATCAATGACCTTGGTTTCCAGCGCAAAGCCATATTGCTGATTGTTGGCAACCTGGCGATGATCCATCGCACGTATTTCGCCGCCACTAAAGCCAGGATTCACTGCGTTGCCAAACGGAATTTGGTTCCAACCTAATCCTTGGTTTCCCAACTTTTTACTGTCGATAACGGTTTCTAGTACCCCATCCTGATCCAAGTCTAAACTTAATAAATAATCGATCGTTAGCATGGTTCCGGCACAATCATCCGTTGCTGCAATCTCTAATTCTACAGATGCCTCGCTCAAGTTTTCAGCACCCGTTTTGGAGTCCAGCCAGCCATTTCCATTCCAGAAAGCAGGATCATTTCCCGAAAAATCCTGTTGAACTACCTTTGTCCCCTGTCCAATGCTGAAAACGGGCGCAGTGGTGTCTTTTATCGTGATGTTTTGTTTGTACGAATACCGGCTGTTTTCCGACCAAAATATCGCATAATCTGTAACATTAGGATCATTTGGTTGTACAAAAGCCTGCGTGGCAACCCATGGAAATACTGTTCCAGGTGCCGAAACAATAGGACCAACTGCCGCTGAAACAGGGTTGGGTATATCAATGGAAACCTGATTGGCATCGGTGGCACACTCGTTCCAAATCGTCCACCGACGTTCCAACATATAACACCCCTGACCACCGGCCGGTAAAAGTACATCCTGATAAGAAAAGGCAATTTGGCCACAGCCGGTCAACTGAAAAGCAGGCAGGCCATATGCCCCACTTGTATCGCATACCGATACCGTCTGATCATCCGGAAATTTAACCGACCATTGCGGATCGTTTTCGACGGTGATCTGCTGTGCACATGTACTGGTATTACCACTGCAATCAGTAACAATAAAAGTGCGACGAATCACACCACGCTTACACATCAAATCATACAAATCCATATTTGTCGTGGCCTGCACCCCACATTGCCCTAAATACGACACCCCAGGATCCAGACACACATTATCATAAGCCAAAACGTTTCCATAAGCGGTGAGTGTGGCATCAAAGTTCGAACAGGCAACCGTAACATCGGCAGGCGCCTGACAAACCGGTTTTAACTTATCCCTGACCTCCACCTGTACATTGCAATCGTTGTACAATACCTCGCCCCCGCAAGCACTTGGGTTAAAATTGGCCTGATAAACACGCACCTGAATGGTCTGAATGGTTCCAACTTCGCAAGCATAAAACTTGATAGAATCCGCCTCCGTCTTCGCAACAACCCGCTCACATGAATTTAAACTATTTATACAAGGGCTATTTGTATCCAATCTGCGCGCGGTAAAACGCAAATTGCTGCAATTATCATAACTGCCATCGTCAAAAACGGAAGCTTTTACCCAAGCGACCCCATTGCTTTTGCAAGGATTTATTGCAGAAGGCACATAACAATCGTTCAAATCATCAATACCCAGGTTTACCACTGTCAAACCATCACAAACTGCTACTGGCGGCGTACAATCATCCACAAACAATGAAAAAGTGCAACTGCCCACGTTACCACAGGCATCCAGGGCGGTATACGTCACTTGATGAAGCCCAATCCCTAAACAAGGTGTGCTGCCCATGGTAGCAAATACCGAATCGCCCAACACGGGCAATAAAGCCCCTTGAAATGTAAATTCTGCTAATATTTCGCCCGTACCTGCCGCCAACGATTGAACTTGTCCCGAAATTTTTTCAATCGAAGAACAGCCATCCGACAGAAAAATATCCGGCAAATCAAAAACGGCACAACACGTAAACGGATCGGTCGAAACCCGAATCTTGGAGGGGCAATTCAAAACAGGCCCAATGGAATCTACTACCCGAATTAATTGATTGTATTCCAACGGATTCAGCAAGCCAGCAGACAAGGATGGACAATCATCCACCAAGGTCCATTTTCGAAGAATCCCTTCTGAATTTCCACACAATGGAAAAACCACATCCCGAAAGGTATAATGTACCGAGCAGGCACCGTCCTGTGAAATAAGTGGCAATAAATTGCCTAAAAAGGATACGCTGGGTAGTCCCGTGATATCCGGTGTGGTGTTTACATCTGGCGCGCAAACCAAATCCATTTTAGCAGGCAATTGAATATCCTGCAAATGCACCCGCCTTACATAAATATGTTGTACACAAGTTGCCTGGTTATTCCAAACATCGTTGATTTTCCAGGTACGTGTTACGACCCCGCTCAAATCCGCCACATTCATGATCGTATCGCCGCAGTTTACGGCAACAAAATCGTCTGTGTGGGATAAAACAACACTGTTGCAATCATTTGTTACCGGTACTGCATCTGCCAAGCCCAATACCTGTGCGAGGTAAACGGGATCCAAACTTGGTACATTACAAGGAACCGACACATTTTTACAGGCTATTTTGGGCGCCAGGTAATCCTCTAGCAGCACCTCAGTAGTACATTGATTTCCATCCACCAAATGGGTTGTGAGGGCGGTAATGGTTTGTCCAGTAAAAACGGCACCCAGGGTATTCCCTGGAATCGGATTGCCTGCCGCATTAAACAACGCGACGGAATAATTATCCGCGCAAACCGGATCAGTGCTTAATAAAAACAAAGGCGTTATTTGAAATGTACAAGTCGTGTCGAGCGATACATGGATTTGATCATTGCAAATAAGTTGGCCAGGCGTTGCAAGCACGGCAACCATTGTAGTGATCGACTGCACACAACCAGGATCTTTATCATTAAATTGCCCAGCCTGACCACCATGCACTGTGTACCCAATTTGATACTGTCCAACGCCAACGCCTGGGTCAAAAACCGTATTTTCTTCGCCATTTACAGTAAACTCTTCCCATAAAATTTGCTGGTCATCGCGCACAATGGAGAGCGAAACCGTGTCTGAATACAAGCAAAATGCCTGCATCAAACTGGCAGGAAATGAAAGTTTTGGATACGTACAAGTATCGCCAACCTGCAAATAAGCGCCCAAACCATTTGATATCACCAACTTAAATCCTGCACCATCCGTATGAACCCCTTTTAATTGGTACGAACCATTGCCCATGGATAGGAGCGGTGTTCCGTTCGCAATCAACACCGCAGAATAACCCTGCACGGTATCCAACTGGTACAAACCTATTACACTTTCTACGACCCAATTTTGAGCCACGGACGATTGTACAATCACTTCCTCCTCAAATTGTCCAGCTTGGGCGGCCGAGGCATTATTTTCACAGGCGCAGGCAACAACCCTTTGAATACTACAATCGAAGGTTGAAATGGAAACACCCCCTAACATACTATTTTCGCACCCACTCACTGGATTTTTTGCCCGAACAGTATACGTACCCGCCAATGCTTGTTCGCCAAAGGAAATACTACTGCCTGTACCCAAAACACTTGGACCAAGGGGTATTTGATTGTGCAACAATTGATATTCGACACCCTGCTCCGAACCACTTAACGCGACCTCTGATCCAGCCTGTACTTGCGTGCAATATGCACCGCCACCTTGTACCGCAAAGGAAGCAGGCAACGGCTGAACCAATACGTTTACTGCAACTGGATCATACGTGCACACCGCCTGGTAACTTATTACCACCAGTCCGTCGCCGGTTTTTACATTTCCTTGCGTTTGACCATTCGCTACCAGGCCGATATAGGCGCTTCCACCACCACCACCACCAGCCACGGTCGTACCTGCACCGCCGCCGCCGCCGCCGAAATATCCGCCACCACCACCGCCGCCAAAACCACTTCCAACGCCCGCGCCCGCGCCACCCGTCATTTCATCGCCCGATACTCCGTTTTCCAGACCTATGCCCCCGTCACCTGCCGTAACCTGACTCCCGCCAATACCGCCGCCTATACCCGCGCTCCCTAAGCCATTACTCCCTATCAACGCGCCACCAGCACCACCTGTAATACCAACGGGCCCTGAACCGGCACCGCCACCACCTGGAGCAACCAAAACCCGGTCGGCCAACTGGTATTGGTTAATCCGCACATCTGAAGCACCACCACCACCACCACCGTAATTGCCGTCACCTTGCAAATACCCTCCTCCTGGCCCTCCACCGTTGTAGCCACCATAACCACTTGTAAAACTATTTCCTAGACCACCTTTTTGTCCTACCTGAATGCTCAACACCTGTCCCGGTGTTACGGCCAAATCACCCTCCGCAAATCCACCATTGCCTCCTCCATTCTGAAGAACACCGCCATTTCCGCCTTGCCCACCCCAAGATTTTAAATGGACCGACATAACACCAACCGGAACAGTCCAGAACTGCTCAAAACCCGTGTAATAAAATGTGTCTGCTTGCGGCTGACTTTGTAGGCTGGTTTGTTGCACATAAAATGTTTGCGATACATTGATGGCTGGAATGAACCAAGTATTGCCCGTGAACAACAAACTCCCCCCAGCAGGGGCACTCCACCAACTAAACGAGGCGCCCGCTTCTCCACCTACTACTTGCAATGTCACTGCTGAATTTTGGCAGGGTGACATAGGCGTTGCATGAACAGCTGTGATTGGCAGGCAAGGCTGACCAATCAAATCTCTGCTCAAAAAAAGCAATACGACGAAAAAGCAATGGCGCGCTCGTAAAAATGACAGCATAAAATGAAATGTGTGTATATTATTATTAGATTAAACCAAAAACAATCAGGAACTAACGCATTGTTAATAAAACAATACCAGATCCAACCCATTCAACATAATTCTATGAGAATATATGTTGTTTTACTTACGACAAAGGTGAACTAGGGAAAAGAAATTGCGGGCAAACAGGAATGTAAATAAGAAGGGAAGAGATGTAATGAAATACATTATTTTAGGAAAAAAACATGTAATTATGGATTTACACATATGAAATACTATGTAATTCAATAATAAATACAAAATTTAAGGCGATTATTGGCAAAGAAACATGTGAAAACGATAGAAGTATCGATGGCCTGTATACTGTTGATCATTTATTGACATCGTCATTTTTGTCAACTGTAATTTATGACCCTACTTTTGCATCAACATATAAGCGTAAGTCTCCAAAGAGCATCGGTGTGTACGTATGAAGGTTGTTTAATATATCTTTTTTCTTAACAGGCAAACAATCCGTTTGTCTGTTTTTTTATGATGCCCATGTCTTTGTTGTCAAGTTTATTTGCGTTTAGAACCGCTCCAGGTTCGCTGAACGGGTTCAATCAGTTAAAAACAGATTTGAATTCGCAATTGATTCCGGGCCTCGAAAACGGCCCCGAAAATGTAGCAGGAAGTATCTATCTCCTAAAGCATCTTTCCGGTTTGGGTTTTGAGAAAGCCATTACAATGCCTTTGGTCTGTTGTTCAGCGCATGCGCAACTACAAGATCAGATCGATCAGAATGCTGCCTTGTTGAAAGCAGAAATTAAAAAGCAAAACCTGACAATTGAGTTAGCGATTTCAGCAAAATACTATTTGGATGCAGATTTGGCAGCATATGCCCAAAACGCTCCATTGCAGTGCTTTCATGAAAACCAGGTACTTATAAAACTACCCGTGGATGGTTTTACCAAAAAACATATGGACATCTTAAAATTGCTTGTAAAGGAAAGCTATGTACCCGTTATTGCCCATCCCGAAAAATACAAGTTTTTCAATAATGCACAAGACCTTAACCCAATAATGGCATTGGGATGCATGTTTCAGGTCAATATCATTTCTTTAAGTGGATACTACAACAGCGTTGTCCAGAAGTTTTCTCAAGAGATCGTACGCAAAAAAATGGCCACATATTTGGGCACAGATTTAAGAAACCTCAAACAGGCTTTTGCGCTAGATCGCGCATTGCACAAACCAGCAGTGGTAACAAGCATTACCCAACAAACATTCCGAAACGCAAGCCTTTAGGCAGACTACTCGTTCAAACTCATCTTAATTTTCTTCTCCAATTCGGCCACTGTATCCTTAAAAATCATGTCGGTATCCATCATATCCTGTACTGCTTTGCAGGAATAGATCACCGTGCTATGGTCACGGCCGCCGAAGTTTTCTCCGATCGTTTTGAGGGACTTATTAGTCATTTTCTTCGCCAAAAACATCGACAACTGCCGCGCAATCACCACATTGCGTTTGCGGGTTTCGTGGTGCAGTTTATCTACCGGCACATTAAAGTGCTCTGCCACTAGTTGTTGAATGAACTCTACGGTGATTTCCTTATTGATCGTGGTCACAAAATTACGGATCACCTCTTTCGCCAAATCCATATCAATATCGCGGCGAATCAGCGTGGATTGTGCCAGGAGCGAAATCATCACGCCTTCGAGTTCTCTGATGTTATTCTTGATGTTGTAACAAATAAACTCCAACACATCCTGTGGAATCTCCACCCCTTCTCCGTTGATCTTAGAGTCGAGGATGGCCATCCGTGTTTCCAGGTCAGGTGCCTGCAGATCAGCGCTTAGGCCCCATTTAAAACGGGAAATAAGCCGGTCTTCAATCCCTTCAAGGTCTTTCGGTGCGCGATCAGAAGTCAAAATCACCTGCTTACCGTTTTGGTGCAACTGATTAAAGATATGGAAAAAGATTTCCTGCGTCTTTTGTTTGCCCGACAAAAACTGAATATCATCAATGATCAGCACGTCCACCATCTGGTAGAAGTTCACAAAATCATTCACCGAGTTGTTTTTAATCGCCTGAATGATCTGGTTCGTGAATTTCTCCGCAGAAACATACAAAACGGCCTTGGATTCAATTTTCGCTGCAATTTCGTTGCCGATGGCCTGTGCCAGGTGGGTTTTACCCAACCCGACATCGCCAAATATCACCAAGGGGTTAAAAGCGGTACCGCCTGGCTTTTTTGCAATCGCCAATCCCGCATTCCGCGCAAGTCGGTTGCAATCGCCTTCAATAAAATTATCAAACGTATAATTTTGGTTCAACTGCGACTCAATCTTGACCCGCCGTATACCTGGTATAATAAAAGGATTTTTAATCATATCTGCATCAAACACCCCAGGGACTGGCTCGTTGTCTTTTTCTGCAGAAGGCTTGGTGCTCAATGGACGGGTTGACGAAGCAGGTGCATGTCCGTTAGACTCCACTGCACCCTGTTCAGGAATGTGATATAACAGACGGCCGCGTTCGCCCAACTCCTGGCGAATGCTTTTCTTCAATAATCCTACATAGTGCTCCTCTAACCATTCAAAAAAGAACTTGTTCGGCACCTGAATCGTCAGGACATCGTTGTCTAATTGAACAGGTTTGATCGGTTCAAACCAAGTCTTAAAACTCTGTGGATTAACATTTTTCTTAATGGTACGCAGACAATCGTCCCATACCATCCGGCAGTCTTTAGTCATACCTTATAGTCCATTTGGAATTGGGAAAAAACCAATTTTGTTCCTGTTGTTGATCCTGCCTCAGTCGGAGCAGGGCGACAAAGTTTCGGCTTTTATTTGGTCTTTCGAAATGATTTGGCATTTTTTCGACAAAAAACTTTTGAAGCTAAAAAATTAGTAAGTATTGACTATTTTTAAAATCACT